>JAZNQB010000302.1:0-4599 GCA_045589995.1 Paludibacteraceae bacterium | reverse complement strand
ATGGCTACGATCCGACTTACATTAGTTGGTCGAGCCATTCGGTATGATGACCATTGATCCAAAGCAATATATAGGTATCAATATTCATTATTCTTGCTGTACAGCCATGCAGCATGCTACGACGGCTGCCGTTTCTGTGCGTAAGCGTGCAGCACCAAGACTGATAGGTTGGTATCCTTTTTGCAGTGCCCATTCTATTTCTGCGGGCGAGAAATCGCCTTCGGGTCCGATAAGGATAGTTACATCATGCCCTTTTATCAGTTCGTTTTTCAGACTATGCTTTTTTTCTGTAGCGCGGTAAGGTGCTTGAATAGATTGCTCCTCTTCGCTGGTCATACAATGTGCGATGAATAGGTCTCCTTGTGCCTCTACTTGTCGAATAGGTGTGAGCGGATTAAGAATGGGGAAAGTGGTCTTGAGTGATTGTTTAGCCGCAGCGACAAGTATCTTCTGTAGTCTTTCCTCGTTTATTTTCTTGCGTTCTGAGTGTTCGCATAGTATAGGTGTTATCTCATCCACTCCC
Organism: Paludibacteraceae bacterium; assembly: GCA_045589995.1. GTDB lineage: Bacteria > Bacteroidota > Bacteroidia > Bacteroidales > Paludibacteraceae > Colicola. Next base: position 4,076 of record JAZNQB010000302.1, on the reverse strand, counting down.
ATCTCAGTGCATTTCTCTATAGCCCATTCAAGTCGGTCTATGTTTTTAGTGGGCGCGATAGCGATATGCACTCGTCCGCTATGCAGGGCGGGTGGTGTCTCCACGGATATAATCTCCACTTCGCAATGCTTACGGTGTGGGTTAGTTATCTGGCAATGATACACATGTCCTTCTCCGTCTGTGACTGCTATAATATCTCCTTTTGTTTGTCGGAGTACTTGTATGCAGTGCGCACTTTCTTCTTCGGACAAGCATAGTGTTTGTGCTATATGTGGAGAATAGAATAAGTGCATATTATAGTTCACTCTCTTTGAGTCTCTCTGCGTTTTCTGCTACTTGCAGCGCATCAATCACTCCTTGTATATCTCCGTCCATGAAGGCAGAGAGGTTATATACAGTATAACCGATACGGTGGTCTGTTATTCGTCCTTGTGGGTAGTTGTATGTGCGTATTTTAGCACTTCTGTCACCAGTAGAGACCATTGTTTTGCGTTTGGCGGCTATGTCGTCTATATATTTCTGGTGCTCCTTATCATATATCTGCGTGCGCAAGCGCGAGAGTGCGCGCTCTTTATTCTTAGGTTGGTCTCGTGTCTCTGTACATTCGATAAGTATCTCTTGCACCTCGCCTGTATTGGGATTTTTCCACATATAGCGCAAGCGTACACCGGACTCCACCTTGTTCACATTCTGTCCTCCTGCTCCACCCGAGCGGAATGTTTCCCATTTGATTTCTCCTTCGTTGATATGTACTTCGAACTCATCTGCTTCGGGCAGTACGGCTACTGTAGCGGCAGAGGTATGTACGCGTCCTTGCGTCTCTGTGGCAGGGACTCGTTGCACACGGTGCACACCCGACTCGTACTTGAGTGTACCGTACACATTCTGTCCTGTGACATTGAAGATGATTTCTTTGAATCCACCTGCAGTTCCTTCGGTGAAAGAAGAGACAGTATATTTGAATCCGTGCACTTCGAAGTATTTGGTGTACATACGGAACAGGTCTCCGGCGAAGATAGCCGCTTCGTCTCCTCCCGTACCGCCTCGTATCTCCATAACTACATTCTTTCCGTCTTCCGGGTCTTGTGGCAGAAGTAGGAGTTTGAGTTCTTCCTCCAATGCAGGGATGGTTGGTTCGATAGTTTCTATTTCCGCGCGTGCCATCTCTTTCATTTCAGGGTCTTGCTCGTTATGGAAGAGGTCTCTGGCTTCTTGTAAGTCTTTGACTGCTTTCTTGTATGTATTGGCAGCGCTCAGGAGTTTCTCTAATTCATGGTACTCGCGATTGAGTCTCACATAACGCGCTTGGTCAGCTATAACGGATGGGTCTGTGATGAGCAGACTTACTTCATGAAACTTAGCGTCTAATCCTTCTATTTTACTCAGTATATCCATCTATTCTTTCTCTCTTTGCTCGTCTTGTTCTTTTTCAAATCGGCGTATCTTGATATTTTGCCAAATATCTTTCCATTCTTTTTTGGTGATATACCATTTATTTTCTTTTCTTGGAGGTCGATAGACGGGTACTGTTTCTATTTGTACTTTGCGTTTAATTGAGTCGAGGTTGTATGCTTGTGCAAGACTATCGCTTAGGAGGAGTGCTTTTTCTTCCTCCACCTTATTGATACGCAATACATCTACTTGTATCTCTTCGTCAGGATTATCGAAAGGCATAGATTGGATTTCCCTCTTTATCCATCCTCCCAAAGTATATAAGAGATATGCAATAATCACAAGAACAACAAGTATCGCTCCGTAGAACGCTTGTCTATCTTGCACTCGGAAGTATTTTTTCTTCTGCGTTTGTTCATTGGAGCGTCTTTTGCGTTTGCTTTTGTGCTTATTCTCTCCCCAATGTGGTTGATATGTTTTAGGCTCAGTCACGATAATTAATTAGTTTTTAGGCGGTTATGCGGTTTCTAGTTCACTAGTTTGCTAGTTCACTAGTTCCCTAGCAATCCTGTAGGGCTCTGCCCGTCCTGTAGGCGCTTAGCATTGTCGTTTTTGAAGCGAATGTAATGAGCGCTTTTTTGTTAGCGTAAGCGTGTTTTTGTGAGAACCCAGCAGCGATTTGTTAAATCGTCTGCGACGAGAGTAAAAATTAAGGCGCATTTATGCTCGCATAAAATGCGGATTAGTTGTTTACGCTCGAAGCCGCGTGGGCTGAAAGCATAGCGGTGGTGGGGTCGTCGTTTTTGATTACCTAAAAAATGTTTTTTATATTTTTATTTTGTTTTCTTTATTTTTGTTTTAATAAGCACATCGTCCTCATTTCATCTTCTACGCATTTGTTGCATCTTGCGCATCATCTTGGATGTCTGTTCAAACTGCTTTAGGAATCGATTGAGTTCGACAATATTCACTCCTGCTCCCTTAGCAATACGGTTCTTACGGCTTCCGTTGAGCAGCGCAGGATTAGCGCGTTCTGCGGGTGTCATGGAGTTAATGATGGCTTCGATGGGTTTGAAAGCGTCATCCGACACTTCCACTCCTTTGAGCGCTTTGTCCATGCCTGGTATCATGCCCATGAGTTCTTTCATCGAACCCATTTTCTTTATTTGCTGTAGCTGTCCGATGAAGTCATTGAAGTCGAACTGGTTCTTGGCAATCTTCTTGCTAATACGGCGTGCTTCTGCTTCGTCGTATTGCTCTTGTGCGCGCTCTACGAGTGACACCACATCACCCATACCGAGGATACGGTCTGCCATACGCGCTGGGTGGAACACATCGAGTGCTTCCATCTTCTCCCCTGTACCGATCAACTTGCTAGGTTTATTCACCACCGAGCGGATAGAGAGTGCAGCACCGCCACGCGCATCACCATCTAATTTGGTGAGCACTACGCCATCGAAGTCCAGTCTATCGTTAAACTCTTTGGCGGTATTGACTGCATCTTGACCAGTCATGGCGTCCACGACGAAGAGTGTCTCGGAAGGGTTAATAGCCTGCTTGATAGCAGCTATCTCGGTCATCATCTGCTCATCCACAGCGAGGCGCCCTGCCGTATCGACGATGACTACATCGTATCCAAAGCGCTTGGCTTCGTCAATAGCAGCTTGTGCTTTCTTGACGGGGTTTGGTTCGTTCTCTCCTAAATAGACTTTAGCGTTTATTTGTTCTCCGAGTACGCGTAACTGCTCGATAGCAGCAGGGCGATAGACATCGCACGCTACGAGCATGACGCGTTTATTCTTCTTTGTCTGGAGATAATTAGCTAATTTAGAAGCGAAGGTAGTCTTACCGCTACCTTGCAAACCCGACATGAGTATGATAGCCGGTTGTCCTTTGAGGTTAATCTCTTGCGTCTCCCCTCCCATGAGTTCAGCCAACTCGTCATGTGTGATTTTGACCATGAGTTGTCCTGGTCGTACAGAAGTCATCACATTCTGTCCGAGTGCTTTTTCCTTCACTTTGTCGGTAAACTGCTTTGCTGTTTTGTAGTTTACATCGGCTTCAAGCAGTGCTTTCCGGATATCTTTGACGGTTTCCGCGATGTTGATTTCCGTTATTCGTCCTTCTCCTTTTAGTATCTTGAAGGACCTTTCTAATCGTTCTGATAAGTTATCAAACATTTTACTCCTAATTTAAATCGGCTGCAAATTTACTACAATTTTTGCATATACGCAAGAAAATGGGTGTTTTTTTGCCTAATAGAATAAAATTCTATGTTTTGTGGACGGAAATATGCTGCATATGCTCGCATAAATGCGGCATATAGACGAACGCAAAACGGAGTACGCAGTACTGGCAAAAAGACACCCATCCTTGCGTATGGTCTGCAAAATGCGAACGTAATATTCGAAGGGGCCCCTGTTGAAAACAAGGGGGAGTAGGTCGAATTTACTATTTTTTCCCGAAAGTGACGCTATGAACTTACTACTGATTTACGAGAGACATACGGGACAAATACGAATAAATATAGCACCAATTGAAGATGACTAAAACTGAAAAAGGTTGACTCGATAACTGAGATGGAATCTTAAAAATCGTAAACTTTTGACTCGATACCTAAAAGGGTTGATTTAATACCTGAAAAGGTTGACTGAGAGCCTAAAGAGGTTTACTATTTAAAAAGA
>JAZNQB010000301.1:0-15033 GCA_045589995.1 Paludibacteraceae bacterium | reverse complement strand
CTTCAGGGTTAATGCGCAAACATACATTTGCTCGTTTCTTCATTTCTCCTGCCAGCATATTGATGACAATCAACTCTTCCTCACTTTCTACATTAAAACAGAAAATATCTTTTTGTAGCGCCAATTTAATTTCCCAGTCTGCTTTCGCTACACCGGCAAAAACTATTTTTTCAGCCGGTATGCCTGCCTGTAAGGCTGCCTTAATCTCTCCTCCAGAAACACAGTCGGCACCCAATTGGGCATTAGCAATTTGCTGCACTACTTTTGGAGTCGCACACGCTTTCATAGCATAATGCACTCGAAAGTTATTTTCGGGTGCATGAGTTTGAATAGTATGTAATGTCTGTCGAAGTAAATCCAAGTCGTAGTAATAGAAAGGTGTAGCTATTTTTAGTAGTTTTTCGACAGGGAAATAACCGGTCATCATATGCGTTTCGTTTTTTTATTCATGTGAATTAAAAAATAGCTTTGCTTAATGCGCGTAGCGCACGCACTTTGTCCTCTGTTTTAACCAACAACGATATATTGTGATTACTACCTCCGTATGAAATCATGCGGACAGATATATTCTTGAGGGCTTCTACAACCTTAGCTTCAAATCCTAAATTGTCGCTTCGCAAATCACCGACTACAGAGATGATGGAGAATCCTGTTTCAAATGATACTGTGCCTAATTTACGTAGGTCTTCTACAATATTGCCTATATTGCTTAGATTGTCAATCGACATGGATACTGCCACTTCCGAAGTGGCAATGAGATCAATAGATACTTTATGCATTTCGAATACTTCGAAAACTCTTGAGAGAAATCCATAAGCCATCAACATGCGGTCAGACTGTATGCGTACTACGGCAATACCGTCCTTTGCAGCAACAGCCTCAATCTTGCCTTTCTTGTAATCATTACTAATGAGTGTACCAGGTGCTTGAGGATCAAGAGTATTAAGTAAACGAACGGGAATGCTTTTAATCTTGGCGGGTAAGATGCAAGTGGGATGGAGAATTTTTGCACCAAAATAGGCTAACTCTGCCGCCTCCTCAAAAGATAATTTTGGCACTGGTCGTGTGCCCTCTACGAAGCGTGGGTCATTATTGTGCATGCCATCTATGTCTGTCCAGATTTGTATTTCTTGGGCATCAATACACGCGCCGATAATGGATGCAGAGTAGTCACTCCCCCCTCGCTTTAGGTTATCTATCTCGCCTTTTTCATTAAGACAAATAAAACCTTGTGTAATGATAATACTATGCGTTCCATATACAACCATCTTCTCGGCTAAGAGTCGATTTGTGAGTGTCATATTAGGTTCACCCTCTTCTGTAACCCTCATGTAATCAAGTGCGGACATTAGCACAGCATCTGCACCTTGTTCTTGCAGATAAGCGGCGAACATTCTTGTGGACATTTGTTCGCCGTAGGAGACAATTTGTTTCTCAAGCGTAATAGTATAGGATGAGACCAACAAGTGTCGGATTTCTGAGAAAATCATTCGCAGTTGTTCCCATACTTCCTCCTTTTTCTCAGAAGTATGATATAGAGCTTGTATTTCTTTCTCATATTTTCGCTCCAGACTATTAACTTCATCAGCCGCCCCAGTTTGATTTCCGATGCGTATATAGTCACTTATCTGTAAGAGCGTGTTGGTAGTACCAGACATTGCACTTAATACCACCAATTTCTGTTCTTTGTTTTGCATGACAAGTTCCGCTACAAGCTGCATGCGCTCTGCGGAACCCACAGAAGTACCTCCAAATTTTAAGACTTTCATCAAAATAATACTATTGAATATTTAAACAGATGTACTATACTTAACAATGTGTACTGTTGTATCGGACTCCTCTTATAGACGGTAACTAAATGATATGTACCATCCCCATTCTGACATGTATTGACCTGTCGTTTGTGGCTTCTTAACAAGGTTGTTCAGTCCAAAGTCATACCCGCTTTGTAATCGATATCGGTCCCATTCCAAACCTCCACCTACTCCATATTGTATATTCGCGCGTATGAGTTCGTTTTCCATACGATCATAGGGAGTAGTGGAAACGCCTTTTGTTTCCAACCATTGTTGCGCACTTGCACTCAAGTGTGTTTGTAAATAATCATTTTGAGCTAAACCAATATGCAATTGTGGTCCGGTGTAGAAAAATAGATTTAGTTTTTTCCATATAGGTATCGTGTAATATACGCGCACAGGAATAGTGAGATTATGGGCCAGTATGCGGTGGTGGATGTATTCTGTTTGCGTAGAACTGATATCCGTCGAGCGCCAATGTTGGTCATTAATACCCAATAATAATGTGTAGAAAACACCTGTTTGAATGTCAAAATGTAGCGGTAAATGAAAATCAAAGGTAGCACCCACACGTGTGCCGTGGAGGTATAAATCAGGGAAAGTGAGTTGTGGGCGTTGTTGGTGCTGCGCATACCCTACCTCAATACGATAATCCACACCAAATTCATAAGTTTCTACTTTCTTTTCTTTCTTTGTCGGATCAAAAAAGGTGTTATCTGCTATTTGTAAACTCGGTTTGTTCGTATTATCTGCATGCAATGTTCCAATAATGAGACAAATCATGCAAATTAATGCTAAATGTCTGTTCATATTATAATGCTATTTATTTCTGTTTACTTATTTGAACCAAAGCGCATGCAGTTTGTGCAGCTAATCGGGCATTATTAAGCACCAATTGAATATTTGCATTCAAACTATCTCCGCCTGTCAATTCTTTTACTTTAGCCAATAGGAAAGGAGTACACTCTTTACCTCGCACACCTTTCACCTCAGCCTCGTGTAAGGCTTTTTCTATGGCGTCGTTGATTATAGCAGCCGGCATGGAAAACTCTTCCGGAATGGGGGTGGTGACTAACATGCCGCCTTTCAGTCCGCATGCTCTTTGGGCTTGAAAAGTAGCGGCTAATGCTTCAGGACTGTCCAAGCGATAATCCACACCAAAACCACTATGGCGTGTATAAAAGGCAGGTAATTCATTAGTCTTATAGCCGATAACAGGTACACCCTTCGTTTCCAAATATTCCAATGTCAGTCCAAGGTCTAGGATAGATTTTGCTCCTGCACAGATAACCATTACCGGTGTTTGGGATAGTTCTTCCAAGTCGGCAGAGATATCCATGGTCTGCGTAGCTCCTCTATGTACGCCACCTATACCACCTGTAGCGAAGATAGGGATTCCTGCCATAGCCGCAATCATCATCGTAGTGGTGACAGTTGTAGCTCCATCTGCACCTTGCGCTACAAGGATGGGGAGGTCACGGCGGGAGGCTTTGGTAATGGTTTGACCTTGCTTACCTAAATACTCTATCTCCTCTCTGGTACAGCCTGCTTTGAGCATGCCTCCTATGATAGCAATGGTGGCAGGAATAGCGCCTTGGTCACGAATGGTTTGTTCAACAAGTAGAGCAGTCTCTACATTTTGCGGATAAGGCATGCCATGGCTGATAATAGTGGACTCGAGCGCTACCACCGGTTTGCCATCTTGAAGTGCTTGGGCAACCTCTGATGATACAGATAAGTATTTGTTCATATTATCGTGTTATATCAATCTATTACAATAAAATATTGGCAATATCCGGATTAACAGCTTTAGTGCTCAATAGGGTTGCTCTGGCAGCCATTAGTCCATATTGCGCAGTTTGAGGAAAGTCTATTCCTTTTGCGTGTGCATACACCACTCCTGCAAGAAAAGCATCTCCGGCTCCAGTAGTGTTGACTATTTCGCCGGGTAAAGCGGGGAAAAGCCACTCTTCTGCAGCATTACGGCAGTATACGCCCTTGCTTCCCAAAGTAATATAAACATGTGCTACGCCTAAGTTAAGCAATGCTTGTGCAGCTTCGGCATATGTTTGACATCCTGTTACAGCCAAAGCTTCTTTGAAATTTAGTTTGAGGGTGTGTAAGTAAGGGAGTTTGCTCTTGCGTAAGGCATTAACTACACGGTGAGCCTTGGTGGTGCTTACTCCATCAATGAATAAAGGTGCGGTACTTTGCTCCATCAAGTAGCGTATAGCATCTTCTCCTATGTTAGTATCTGCAATAATAAAATCAGACATATTGATATCACCGCTCCGTTGTGCTAACCATTCCTGTGTTATAACTCTCATGGCCTCAGTATCGGCAACTGCGGCAATCATCTCTCCTCCATGGTTATTAATACAGAGATATAAACCGGACCGGAGTGAAGAGACCCGTTCAGATAAGTGTACATCAATACCTTCTTGGCGGCAGTAATCATATAATAGTCCGCCAAACAAGTCTCCGCCGAAAATAGTCAGCAGTTGTGCCTTTGTTCCTAATAAGGATAGGTTGTGTGCTATATTACGTGCTACACCGCCATAGCCAACCTCGACATGACCGGGGTTTGAGTCTGAAGCTATAAAGGAGTCTTGTAATGTGGCAGACAAATCAACATTTGCACCACCAATAATGGAAACAAGTGTATTCATTGTATGTATATACTTACTATTCGGCTACAAAATTAGTGCTTTTTTTGCATATATGCAAATTTTTTCTAACTTTAGTGTTGAAAGTATAATGTTTAAAGGTGTTTAAGGGTGGTATGAGGTGTTGATTTGAATGCTCTTTTAAGGAACTCTGGTAATGTAAAGTGTATAAAAACAAAGAAGGTTGTCTCACGACAACCCAATCTTTTTACTTAACCTTAAATCTAATACCATGAAAAACACGGTGCAAAGGTACTGCTTTTTTATATATCCTCCAAATATTTTCAGAAAAATGTGTTATAAAACATTTTTTTGTAATTTTTAGTTTGCAAAATCCACCTAAAAATCGTATTATTCATCATTCAGCAAGTCCGGTCTCCGCTCTTCTGTGTGTTTGAGTGATTGTTCATACATCCATTCTTCAATCTTGGCTTGATGGCCTGATAATAATATCTCCGGCACTTTCCATCCTTTGTAGTCTGCAGGGCGTGTATAGACACCAGCCTCTAATAATCCGTCCTGAAACGAGTCGTTTAGAGCACTTTCCACATCCCCGAGTGCGCCTGGCAGCAAGCGAACAATAGCATCTGTCATAATAGCTGCCGGTAGTTCACCACCTGTCAATACGAAATCTCCGATAGTATATTCTTTTGTAATTAGGTGCTCGCGCACGCGCTGATCTACTCCTTTATAATGTCCGCATAGAATAATAATATTTTCTTTCAATGACAACTTGTTCGCTTCGCCTTGTGTGAAGCGTTCGCCATCCGGTGCAGTAAAAATAATCTCATCATATTTTCTTTCTGAGGTAAGATGAGTAATAAGACGGTCAATCGGTTCTATTTGTAGTACCATGCCGGCACCAAAACCGAAAGCATAGTCGTCTATCTTACGATGTTTGTCCAAGGTCCAGTCTCGCAGGTTATGTACCACAATCTCGCACAAACCTTTTTCTTTGGCACGGCGGATAATAGAGTGATTGAGTGGTGAATCCAGCAGTTCTGGACAAGCGGAGATAATATCTATTCGCATAAATTTCGTTATTTAAACTATAGTAGCCAATAGTTAAAATTTAATTAGGGTACGGGGTCATATCCGCTACCTCCCCATGGGTGGCATTTGCATAGGCGCTTGATACCTAACCAACCGCCTTTAATAATGCCGTGTTTGAGCACAGCATCTACCATGTATTGACTACAAGTGGGTGTAAAACGGCATGCCGGAGGTGTGAGTGGCGAGATGAACACCCTGTAGAAATAAACAGGAAGCAGAAATAATTTGCGCAACCATATTTGTATTTGCTTTTTGCTCATTGGGTTCTTTCTTCGGGTAAATATCAGCCTTGGGCTATCTTCTTAAGTGCTTTTTTGATAGCTTTCTCAACTACAGCATATGGTTGTTCTTCCTTATCCATATAGTTGAATGCTATTCGGTAATGAAGGTCGCCTAATATCTCTTGGTTGAGTCTATATGTTTCACGCATGAGTCTTCGCATGTGGTTTCGTTTTACAGCTCGTTTGAAGAGCGATTTTGGAGCCCACACCAATATTTGTGTTGGCCCCCCTGTGATCATCCATGTCACCCGTAATGGCCACGACACAAAGCGTTTCCCCTCGCGGTACAAATCAGCAATACGCATTTGTCCGCATAGTTTGTTATATTTAGGGAATTTGTACTTCAATTTACTCTAAGTTCTCTAAATAGTCTGCAATAGCCATCGGTAGGGAGGCGAAGGCATAACCAGCTCCTGCACTTATATCCACTCGATAACCAGCTTCTGCTAATGCGCGAATTGTGCCTTCTCCAAAAGCAGCAATAAGTGTCTCTCCTTGTTCCCATTCCGGAAAATTCTCACATAGTGCTTTTACGCCTGCCGGAGTGAAGAGGGCTATCATGTCGTAGTCAAAAGGCTGCTCCTGAGGCCACGGAGTCGTAACGGTGCGATACATGATAGCTGGTTTAACCTCGATATTATTCTCTGCAAACATATTGATTTGCTCCTGTGTGTGAATATCAGATAGTACCATCAAGTAGGTCTCGTTCGGTCTGCGGTGCATAGCTGGCAGAATATCCTCAAAGCGGTTGCCTTGTTCTGGGAAGAAAACTTTGCGCTTGCGGTAGTTAATGTATTTCTGCAAATATAGACCGACTTGCTCTGAATTGCAGTAATAATGCATGGACTCTGGCACGGTCAAACGCATTTCTTCACACAAGCGAAAAAAATGCTCAATGCCTAACCGAGAATTGAGAATGATAGCAGAGTAGTCCAAAGGATTAATACGCTGCTGACGAAACTCTTTGGCTGTCAGTCCTTCTATATGGATAAACTGATAAAAATCGCATTTGACGCCAAATTGTTCTTCCAAACGGGTGTACGGGTTGTGTGCCGTTGCCGGACTTGGTTGAGAGAATAAAATTTTCTTTATCATAATAGTATTGTTTGTTCAGATAAGTAAAAAATCATACCCAGTGGAATCAATTCTAAAGTGCATATGTATATCATAAAATATAATATTGCTTTGGGTGAAACAATGAAAATTCGTGCACTGCGAATAGTCCATGTTATCACGAATAGGAGGCATATAATACCTATTACCCATTGGGTTAGTTGTGCATGCCCGATATAAATAAGGACCAAAAGAAACGGGTATAGCACTATCGCTGCTATTGTGTAAATGTTAGAGTAATGGTCGTACACGGAGGCAAACCGGCGTGAGAGTTGGAATGTATAGTCCAACAATGTGTTGCATAGCTTTTTGATAAGTATAACACCCAAAATAATGGCGCAGATAATACCAAACACTTTTATTGTGAATGGGCGGTCATTACTTAAAAACATATAGACAGCCATAGCGGATATACCAACTCGGAAAACAGAGACAAAGAACTTGCCTAAAAAATTATTAGGCGCTTCTTTGTAAGTTCTGTCAGACCTGGTATGCAAGGAAACTCCTGCTTGTGTAATGATTCCCGGTTGTATCAGTTCGCTTACAATAGCACACACCAATAGCCCTAACATTGTCCATGCACACCATGGTGCACTATATGGAGATAATATGTGTGTGATATTGTTCATTATGTTTCTTGTGTTTATGCTTCCAATGTGGTATTGTTAATCCAAAGGTACAATTTATCTCCTCTGTGTATGAGAGTTTCAGTCTTGATAGAAAAGAACTCTCCTTTGTGTACGGTCGTTGTGGAGTTACCTTTGGCGTCTCGAATATCCTTCAAGCAGCACTGATAAACGCCTGTTGTTGCACCAGTGATAAGCACCTCTTGTCCTTCTTGAATAGTATCAACGGCTTCTACAAGAAACTCAGCCACTTTCAATTGCTTGAAGAAATTGGTACACTTAGCCGCATAAATCTTCTTGCGTGTGGCTAAGCTGCCATAAGTATGATTCCATTCGCCCAAGCGCTGTCCTTGATAATAACCATCCCAAAAGCCGCGGTTAAAGACGCATTTCAAGCGTTCGTTCCAGTCGGCTATCTTGGGCTCAATATGTGTAGGGTCACTAAACTCGCCATTGTTCCATGCCTCTACTGCTTCCCGATAGCAACTCACTACAGTAGATACATACTCAGGTCCGCGTGCACGGCCTTCAATTTTCAGTACCCGTACGCCAGCGTCAAGCATCTTGTTGAGGAAATGAATAGTTTTTAAGTCCCTCGGAGACATGATATATTGATTATCAATGTCTAATTCTAAATCAGAAGATTTATCTTTGACTGTGTAGGCTCTTCTGCATACTTGTACGCATGCTCCACGGTTAGCCGAGTAACCATAGTTGTTGAGGCTGAGGTAACACTTGCCGCTTACAGCCATGCATAGTGCTCCATGGCAAAACATTTCAATGCGCAGTAATTTACCTTTGGGGCCACAAATATGTTGCTCTTGTATATCACGATAGATAGAAGTCACTTGCTCCATATTCAGTTCTCGTGCTAATACCACTACATCTGCGAACTGCGCGTAGAAACGCAAGGCTTCCGTGTTGGCAATATTGAGTTGCGTAGATAAATGTACTTCTTGACCTACCTGTGCGGCATATTGCATAACAGCAATGTCGCTGGCAATAATAGCATCTACACCAACTCTATGTGCATGATCTACTATCTCGCGCATTAATGCTAGGTCCTCCGGGTACATGACCGTATTGAGAGTCAGGTAAGTGCGAACATTAGCTTCACGGCAGGTCTCTACTATATAGTCCATGTCGGCAGTAGTAAAATTTGCCGAACTGCGCGCACGCATGTTCAAGTGCTCAATGCCGAAATAAACACTGGTTGCGCCGGCATGGATGGCGGCTGCAAGGGATTCACGACAACCAACCGGAGCCATTATTTCAATATTTGCTATCTGGTTATTTACCATTTGCTATTTTGTTAAAAGCAACTCTGCTATTTGTACGGCATTCAGTGCAGCTCCTTTGCGTATCTGGTCGCTCACGCACCAGAAACTCAGTCCGCACTCATCGGTCAAGTCTTGGCGTACGCGACCAATAAAAACCTCATCTTTCCCACTCAAGAAAAGTGGCATAGGGTACACTTTGTTCTCTGGCTCGTCCATAAGAATGCAACCTTTAGCATGGCGGAAAGAGTCTTGAGCTTGTTCCACAGTAATGGGGTCTTCTGTCTCTACCCATATGCTCTCGCTGTGTGCGCGCAAAGACGGCACACGCACACAAGTTGCACTTACTTTGATATCCGAGTGCATAATCTTGCGTGTCTCGTGAAACATTTTCATCTCCTCTTTTGTGTAACCATTTTCGGTGAAAATATCAATGTGAGGAATAAGGTTGTATGCCAGTTGGTATGCAAACTTATTAACGGTTGCTTCTTCTCCGTTTAGTACTTGACGATATTGTGCCTCTAACTCTCTCATCGCTTGTGCACCAGCGCCTGAAGCGGCTTGATAGGTGGCAATATGCACGCGCTTGATATGACTAAGCTTTTCTATTGCCTGTAATGCAACCACCATTTGGATAGTGGTGCAATTGGGGTTGGCGATAATATTTCGTGGACGAACAAAAGCATCGGCAGCATTTACTTCGGGTACTACCAACGGAACATCCTCGTCCATACGAAAAGCAGATGAATTGTCTATCATAACAGCCCCGTATCGGGTAATATCCTCCGCGTACTCTCGCGACACGCCTGCGCCCGCGGAAGTAAAAGCAATATCGACGCCTCGAAAAGCGTCGTTGTGCTGTAATTGTTGTACAGTGTGTGGTTGCCCGTGGAAAAGGAATTGTTGACCTGCAGAGCGCTCAGAACCGAATAAACGCAACTCGGAAATAGGGAAATTCCTTTGTTCCAAAACGCGTAATAGTTCTTGCCCGACGGCACCGGATGCCCCTACAATAGCAATTATCATAGTAAAAATCGTCTTTTAGGGATAAAAGACTTACCCCTTGCCGATAGGGCAAGCGGCAAGTCTAAAAGATTAAACTAACTCAACGAAAGTCTCTTTTTCGTTAACTGTGAAAGTGATTTTACCTTCACGAGCGAGCCAACCAAGAGCCAAATATAACTCTTCGTTTTTGAGTTTGGTAGCTTTCTTGATAGCTTTGAACTCTTGGGCTCCGTTTTGCAGGCTGTTCCATACGAGTCCTGCGTTTTCTCCAATTTTTGTAATCATAATACCTTAAATTTATTGACTATTGAGCAACAATTATATGGGGTTACTCTTCCCATTTCTTGAAAATCAGGCATGCATTGTGACCTCCGAAACCGAAAGTATTACTTAATGCATAGCGTAAGGGTCTTTTTTGTGCTTTATTGAAAGTGAAATTGATATTTATATCAATCTCGTCATCTATATCGTCTGGCTCGTGATTAATAGTAGGTGGTATGATACTATCCTTGAGTGCCATGATACAAGCCATTGCTTCTACGGCTCCTGTAGCCCCTATCATATGTCCCGTCATGGACTTTGTGGAACTGAGGTTCATTTGATATACATGCTCGCCGAATACATTCTTGATAGCTGTCACTTCGGCTATATCGCCCAAGGGGGTTGAGGTGCCGTGTGTATTAATATAATCTATTTGTTGCGGTTGAATGCCTGCGTTTTCCAATGCGAGTCTCATCACTTCCTCTGCTCCTTTACCTTCGGGTTCGGGTGCAGTCATATGATAAGCATCCGAAGTGAGTGCTGTGCCTACTATCTCTGCATATATCTTTGCTCCGCGTGCTTTTGCATGTTCGTACTCCTCCAAAATGAGACATGCTGCTCCTTCGCCTAAAACAAATCCGTCTCTTGATTTGGAGAAGGGTCTGCACGCTGTGGCAGGACTATCATTTCGTGTGGAGAGTGCGTGTAAAGAATTAAAACCGCCGATACCGGTGTAGGTTACTACTGCCTCTCCTCCTCCGCTAATGATAACTTCAGCCCTGCCTGCGCGTATTTGGTCTAAAGCTATGGAAATGGCATGTGAGGCTGATGAACAAGCGCTGGAGGTCGCGAGACTCAATCCTTTAATACCCCAACGAATAGAAATCAGTCCAGAAGCAATGCTTGGTATGGCTTTGGGAATCATAAAGGGATTAAAGTGCGGTGTGCCGTCTCCTTTGGTAAAGTCAAAACATTCCTGTTCTGTAGTTTGAAGGCCTCCCATTCCTGTGCCCCACACCACGCCAATACGGTAAGGATCTTCATTCTGTATATCCAAACAACTATCTTTCCATGCTTCGTCCACTGCGCATATAGAGAGTTGACTATAACGGTCCATCTTACGCGCTTCCTTGCGGTCAATAACGGCAGAAGGGTCAAAATCTTTCACTTCGCCAGCAAATTGAGTCTTGAAGAGCCGAGTGTCAAAAGAAGTGATAGGCGAAACACCACTCACACCGGTGATGAGGGCATTCCATGTGTCTGAAGAAGAATTTCCTACGGGCGTGAGCGCGCCTAATCCTGTTATAACAACTCGTCTTGATTGCATGTGAAAAGAGGGAGGTACAAATAAAAGATACGAGTTTACAGTTATCCCGTAAACTCGCAATCCGTTGAAGGATGTGAATTATTTCATTGCCTGCTCTACATAAGCGATAGCTTCGCCTACAGTAGCAATCTTTTGAGTATCCTCCTCTGGAATAGAGATACCGAACTCTTTCTCAAACTCCATGATCATCTCAACAGTATCTAATGAATCTGCGCCCAAATCTGTTTGGAAATTAGCATCGTTAGTAACTTGAGTTTCCTCTACGCCAAGCTTATCAACAATGATTGCTTTTACTTTTGCTTCAATTTCTGCCATAATTACAAAATTTAATTATATTAAAATAAAATATAGTTCAACGCCAAGTCGATTTTTCGACAATTTTCAAAAAACGCTGCAAAATTACAACTTTTTTTTCAAATAACCAAATATTTCGTGTTATTTTGTGTTTTTGTCATTTATGTTTAACACAATCTTGCCTAAATAAACACCACTTTTTCCCATTTGGCATACAGGAATACTATCCCCGTCCAAGTTAGCTACACGCAGGTTATCTTTCAATTGGTGTGTATGTCCTCCTATAATAACATGGATACCTCGGGTCAATCCTGCCATCTCAATGTCATTATAGTCTTCTGGCGCTTTTCCTACCGTGCCTAGGTGGCTGAGGCAGATGACAATAGAGCAGCCTTGTTGGCGTAAGGTGTCTGCCATTTGCTGCGCAATGGGATATGGGGGAAGGTATTCAATAGGTAAGAAATTCTTGTCTGATATGAGCCCATTGGGGGCGCAACCAAGCCCAAAGACACCTATCTTGATACCATTACGGCGTAGAATAGTATATGGTTTGACTATCCCTTCTAATGCGGTACCTCTAACATCGTAGTTCGCGCAAACAACTGCGAAATCAGCGCCTTTCAATACTGCTGCAAGGGTATCAATGCCATAATCGAACTCATGGTTTCCAAGGGTAACGGCGTCATAACCCATTCTGTTCATAGCTTCTATTTCGATACGCCCTTTATAATAATTGAAATAGGGTGTACCCTGACAGAAATCCCCTGCATCAAGCAGCAGAAGATTCTTATCTATTTGGCGTTCGCGTTCGATAAGTCCCATCCGGCGTGCATAACCCCCTTTATTGTCGGACTTGGGCTCTATCTGCGAATGAGTGTCGTTGGTATGCAAAATAGTTAGATAGTCTTGTGGGGTACAAGCACAGCAGGCGAGGATGATAAGTCCAAGGAGTAGTCGTTTCATATGTGCCGGGAATTAGAAAAGTTTATTTATGTCTTCATCGGAAAGTAGGTGCAGAATTTTCTTACCCTTGGGAGTACGAAGATTGCCGAGTTGGAAGAGGCGTTTGATAAGGTCACGCATCTCCTCAATGGTCAATGTCTTGCCGTAGGGAATAGCTGTCTTCTCTGCGAGAGAGAGAGCAATCTGCGCGCGCCATTCCTCCTGCGTATTTGCACCGCGCTCGCGCACCGAATGTAAAATATATTGTAGCGTGGGTATGGCGGAGGTATCTGTCAGTTGAGAAGGGACACCTTGTATGGAGAAACTATCTGGACTAAATCGATCAATCTCAAAGCCGATAATGTGCAAGTCTGCTAAAAGCTGTTCAAGCAGCACTATCTCTTCAAGAGACAAGCTTATCACTTCTGGAAATAGCAGTTGCTGACTGCTACCTCGTGTCTGCTGTAGTTGGTCTATGAATAACTGGTATTGTATGGCGGTATGCGCGCGGTGCTGGTTGATGAATAGCAGACCTCTATCGGTAGGAACAATAATATACTTACCATTGTATTGCCACAAAGTGCAGGTGTCTGCCTCGTCACTTGAGAGAAGAGTCAGCTCTTGGGGTGGCTCTTTTTCTGCTGGCGGTGTTGCCGGTAAGGATTGGTATAATGCTTCCCATGTCTGGGGAGTAGCAGGCGGCGTGTAACTGCTGCGTGTGTTGAATGGATTGTAATGTGGATCAATAGTGACACGCGGTGGTGCTGCATTCGTTTCCAATTGTACAGGAATATCAATGCTGCCTTCGGTGTCGAAATCTATTTGCGGTGAGAGTGTGAATTTACCCAACGCTTCGCGCACAGCAGCCATCAGAATCTGGAATATCGTTTGCTCATCGGCAAACTTAATCTCTGTCTTCGTTGGGTGAATATTTACATCAATTGCCTCTGGGTTGATGTCAAAATAGATAAAGAAAGAAGGTTGATAATCGTTGGGTAACATTCCTGAATAGGCTGTTTGTACTGCCTTGAGGAAATATGGGTGTCGCATGTAGCGGCCGTTAACGAAGAAATATTGTTCTGCTTTGCGTGTAGAAGCCTCGGGCTTGATGACAAAACCGCGTATACTCACAAGCTCGGTCTCTGTTTTTACATCGACGAAGTTAGAAGTATAGACATTGCGTTTCGTGTTGCCAAAGATAGCTTCTATACGCTGTTTCTCTGTGCCGGAAGGTAATTCTAATAATACCTCATCATTGTGTACAAAAGTGAAAGTTGCTTTAGGATAGACGAGTGCGATACGGTAGAACTCTTGCAGCAGATTGCGTAGTTCTGTCTGGTCGGTTTTGAGGAACTTGCGCCGTACGGGCACATTGAAAAATAGGTTATTTACCCGTATGTTTGTACCAATAGGGCAACTGCATACTTCAGTGCGTATAACTTCTGAACCGTGTATCTCTATCAAGGTGCCGGTTTCATCAGTGGCTCTGCGAGTCTGCATTTCCACTTGTGCCACTGCACAGATAGATGGCAAGGCCTCGCCGCGAAAACCCATCGTACGGAGAGTAAAGAGGTCTTCCGCTTTCTTTATCTTGCTGGTGGCATGTCGTTCGAATGCCAAGCGTGCATCCGTCTCGCTCATGCCACACCCATTGTCTATTACCTGCAGCATCGTTCGGCCAGCATCGCGTACTATAACTTGGATGCGCGTAGCACCTGCGTCAAGACTGTTCTCTACCAACTCTTTTAAGCAGGAGGAAGGGCGTTGAATGACCTCGCCGGCGGCTATTTGGTTAGCCACATTGTCCGGTAATAAACGAATAATATCCATCTGAATAGGGTGTTTAGAAGAATATATAGAAAGCATAGAGCAGCATGACCAAGAGCGCTATCCATACTAATAATTTCGATTTCTTTCCTTTGCGCAGGGTAGTCATGTTTTTTTCGTGCTCTTCACGGAAGGTCCCGCGATGAAGACGCGCAAGTTTTTTGTCCTTGCGCGCCTCCTTATCTTTGTCGTAGTAGATAGGACGATAATCCCATCCGCGGGGTTTGGGTACTTTAGGAAAAAGTACTGACATTCTTACTTAATGATTGCTTGGAACTCAGCGTCTTCTGCGAACTTGCTGAATTCAATATCGTTCTTCACGCGTGCTTTCATTGCGCTGTCTTTAGCAATAGCTGTCTTGAGGTTGCTATATACACCTGCTTTGTCGTTGGTGCGTGCAGCAACAACTGCTTTCAAATAAGCAGTGGTAGCATTAGGAGCTTTTACATTATTGAGAGTCTGTGTAGCAGCTTTATAATCCTCGTTAAGAATCTGCTGTACAGCAGCGTTGTTAGTTGCGTTAGATCCGTATGCTTGCTTAGCAGCAGCGTAGTCACCCTTCATG
>JAZNQB010000300.1:0-16614 GCA_045589995.1 Paludibacteraceae bacterium | reverse complement strand
GCATTACGGATTCCTCGTTCGTCGTCGATGATAAGTATTTTTGCCATATAGTGGAATTTTGTTTTCGGGTGCAAAGGTAATATTTTTTTTTGAGATATGCAAAAAATAATAATTTATATTTGCGCAATTAAAAAAAAAGTTGTACCTTTGCGGCGAAAATGCGATTATAGTGCATAAAATGTTTTAAACATACTTAAATAATCAATTATTCACACAAAATTCTTCAAACATGAAAAAGTTTTTTACTTTCTTCGCAGCCGCTTTGACGGCAATCACCATGTCTGCAGCTAATCTTACTGTAGCTGAGGCATTGGCAATGGGAAATGCATTGGCAGATAATGCAGAGACCGATACCGTTGTGGTAGAGGGTTTTGCAGTTAATGTAACTCCTTATGACATTGCTTTTGGCAATCAACAGTTCTATCTTGCAGACGATGCTGCAAGCACAACTTCTGAATTGATGGCTTTCCGTGCTAAACCAACCAAGAATGGTGCTGCTTATCCAGTATTGGCAGGTGACAAGGTACAATTAAAAGGTACTATTAAGAAGTATGTAAAAGAAGGTGCGGCTCCTATTATTGAGGTAATGTATCCTTCTGTAGTATTTGTGTCAGAAGTTGCTGGCGATCGTACTTTGGCTACAACTACTGAGATTACAGTAGCAAAAGCATTGGAGATTGGTGCTACTTTGGCAGTAGGTGCTATGACAGACGAAACATATGATATCGTAGGTTATGTTACTCAGATTGACGACAATAGTTTCAATACCAGTCACAAGAATATGGTATTCTGGATTGCAGATGAGAACAACGGTGCAGCAACTAACGCAGCTGGTGCATTCGAGGTATATCGTGGTAAACCAACCCAAGAGTTGAAAGTAGGTGACAAGGTTTCTGTTAAGACTAAAATTCAAAACTATAATGGCGTTATTGAATCTGTATCCAGTGCTCCTGTAACTCTTCTCGAAGAAGGTACAGGCACAGGTGAAGGTGAAACATCTGCTGATGTAGTATTTACTGCTGTTGACTTCGCTGGTCAAGGTGTTAGCGGTACAGGTGGTGCTGTAAGTGCAACCAAGGATGGTGTAACATTCACTTGCGATAAAGGTTTCGGTGATGGTCAGTATGGCGTTCGTTGCTACAAAGGTTCTAATATCTCTATTACTTCTACCGAACAAATTGCTAAGATAGAGTTTGATCTCGCAACTGTAGGGTCAACAGAGTATTTCGGTGGTTTGGATCGTGAATATGTGGTTAACGGTACAGAGTGGTCTGCAAGCAATTTGCCTTCACAAGCTCGTATGAACAAGATTTCTATCTACTTTGGTACTGCTGAGGAAGTTGCTTTGGATACTCTAACTGCAGCAGAAGCTAAAGCAATGGCAGAGGCTCTTCCTGAGAATACTCAATCTGAGAAGGTAGCTGTAAAGGCTTATGTAGCAAGTGTTAAGACAGCATACAATCCAGATTACGGAAATATTACTATTTGGTTGACAGATGATCCAACTTCTACTTATGGTGATATTCAGGCTTACCGCGCAAAATGTACAGAAGAGGTAGGTACAGCCTTGATGCCAGGTAACCAAGTATTGGTAGTAGGTACCTTAAAACATGATGTAAATGCTGAAAGTGGTCAACACTATTACGAAATTGCTCAAGGTGCAGAGTTGACTCTTCTTTCTACTGAGGGTATTGAGGAAGTTGTATTGACAGAGAGCGTACAGAAAGTGATGGTTGACGGTGTGCTCTACATCGTTCGCGATAACAAGATGTACAATGTACAAGGTGTACAAGTTCGCTAATTAGTCCTCAATAGGAAACGATAATGAACAGAGAGAATCACTTTCGGGTGGTTCTCTTGTTTTTTGCGGTAGCGGTCTCCATTTTTAGTGTTCCTCCAAATGTGAAGATTTTTGTGAAAACCTTGCTTACGACTCGCTTACGAGAGACATACGGGACGATAGCGATATTAATTAGAGGGTATTTTGGTTTGATAGAGATTGAATAGGACTATAAGTTGCCCTATTTTGCAAAGTGGAAACTACAAAAGTGAAAAAAGTTTCCATTTTTTTGTGTATATAAATAAATAGTCGTACCTTTGCACTCGTTTTGTAAAATAGACGAACTGAAATCATATAGAAACAAGGAGGTTTGTGATGGAAAATGCACAGAGCCAGATACTTAAGAAGTCTGGAGAAATGTTCTTTAAGTTAGGCATACGCAGTGTGTCTATAGATGATATATGCCATGAATTGGGTATTTCGAAGAAAACATTCTATGTTTATTTTGCGAGCAAAGACGAATTAGTGGCACAGTTATTGCATGTGAGCATAGACACAATGGCGAAAAAAATGGAAGAATGGTTGCGCCTGCATGATTTTCGCCAACTAATATCTATTTTGTTGACACAAAAAGATGTGAATAAAAAAGATGTGAGGTCTGTTCCGCAATTGGTCTATGACTTAAAGAAATACTATCCGCAGCAGTTTGCACAATTCCAATTACAGTTGTTTGATGTGCAAAAAGACTATTTAATGCAATACCTGCAGCAAGGCATCCGTGAGGGACTTGTTCGAGAGCAAGTAGATGTTGAAATGACGGCTGTTATTCTTGCTAAATTGCATACCGATGCAATACGAGATATGGAGCAGATAGAAAATCATGGATATAAAATGCATAATTATTCGCAAACCATAAAAGATATCATCATACGCGGGGTGTTATCGGAAGAAGGTTTGGCACTATATAATAAGGAATAAAAAGAAAAAAGATATGAAAAAGATTGTAATGTTATTATTTTCCACTCTCTTTGTGAGTGGTGCTATCTATGCCGAAGATCATGTCATGGCAGCTACGCGCGCTAATAAATCTTCGGTGCAAACACCTAAAGTGTTGCAATTAAGTCTCCAAGAGGCGCAGAACCATGCAGTTGAAAGTAATAGAAGTTTAAAAAACGCCTCTCTGGCGGTGCAAGAAGCATATGCACAGCGTTGGCAAACTATCGCTTCTATGTTGCCCCAAGTGGATGGGTCGTATGCCTATAGTAACTATTGTGGCTATAGTGCTACTTTGTCTATGGGTAGTATGGAAGTGCCGGTATCTATGCCGAATGTAGGCGCGTTGGGCGTGACGGCTTCGCTGGGACTTAACGGACAAGGTATTGTGGGCGCATTGCTCAATAATATCGCTATTGATATGAAGAAAATATCATTAGAGCAGTCCGAGTCAGAGTTACGAGGCAATGTGATGAGCAGTTATGTGAGTGTGCTCGCATTGCAGAGTATAACGGACCTATTAGACTCTACTTTGCTCAATATCCAAGGATTAGAGCAAATGACACAGAGCGCAGTGGACGCAGGAGTAGCAGAGCAGACAAGTGCAGACCAAATACGCGTACGCGTCAACACCTTGAAGAACTCTATCAACCAGCAAAAACGAAATATTGAGTTGGCTTTCACCTCACTCAAGGTTCTATTGGATGTGCCAGTGGAGACAGAGTTGGTATTGACAGACAAAATAGATGGCGTCCTTTCAGCAGACAAAGTGCTATCACTATTAGGTGAGAACTTTGTAGTGGAGAATAACCTGAACTATCAATTGCTATCTAAGAATGTAGAATTAGCAAAGCGTAATGTGCATATGGCAGGTTGGGCTTATGGTCCTACAGTAGCGGTTGCATATAACTACGCAAATCAGCAGTACTATGGTGAAGGCGGTATGCGTATGACACCTCCTAACTTAGTTCAAGTGAGCGTAAAAATGCCGTTGTGGTCAAGCGGTAAGCGAGCTGCAGGAGTGGTAGAGAAGAAAATTGCATACGAAGAGGCAAAAAATACACTCTCAGAGACCACCGACCAACTGGCTATTCAATATAGACAATTATGCTTTAACCTAACCAATGCCTATGAGACGTATCTCAATGAGAAAGAGAATATCGAGGTGTCAAAACGCGTATTCAACTCTGCAACAGAGAAATTCAAATACGGCGCAAGCAGTAACCTCGAATTGACGAACGCATCCAATGACCTTATCAATGCGCAGTCAACCTATGTGCAAGCTATGTTGTCACTCGTGAATGCACAAGTGGAATTAGATAAATTCTTGAATAACTAATATATATACGAAAAATAAAATAACAAAGGATATGAAAAAGATTATTATGTACATTATGGCTGCAACAGCACTTATCAGTTGCGGCAACAAAGCAACTACAGACGCAGAACAAACAGAGCGTGTAGAGCAAGTAAGCACTATGGTGCTCAAATCGCAAGAGATAGAGCGAGATATCCAAATCTCAACGAACTTGCAAGGCTATCTGACACAGAATGTGGCACCTTCTTTGACTGGAAAAATAGAGCATATCTATTGCGAAGTGGGCGATGCTAAGCAGCAAGGACAAGACCTTGTGCGTATGGACCAAACGCAATACAAGACTACTAAGATTGCATTAGGTAATTTGGAAATAGAGAAAAACCGTGTAGAGCAATTGCTCAAGAGCGGTTCGGCTACACAACAGCAATACGACCAATTGACAGCACAGTATAACCAGACAAAAGAGCAATTGGAGTTCTTGGAAGCAAATACTTATGTGAAAGCTCCTTTTGCGGGTGTTATCTCTGCTAAGAATTACGAAGATGGAGAATTGTATGGTGGTCAACCTATCTTGGTTTTGACTCAAATAGACAAACTCAAAGCATTAGTGGCTATTCCTGAGAGTTATTACCCATTGGTGAAGGCTGGCATGAAGCTCACAGTGGAGAGCAAAATATATCCAAACGAGACTTTCCCAGCTACAATAGAGGTTGTTTATCCTACTATTGACCCTGCTTCGCATACATTCCAATGCAAAGTAGTTATCCCTAATAAGAGCAAGAAACTCAGACCAGGTATGTATGTAACTACCACGCTTGGAGTGGGTAAAGAGAAAGCTATCGTAGTGCCTTATCAATCAGTAGAGAAATTGATTGGTTCTAACGAGCGATTCGTATTTATCAATAATAATGGTTATGCAAAGCGTGTATCTGTTAAATTGGGTCAACGCTTCGATGAGAATGTAGAAATCATCGCTCCAGAAATTCAAGACGGAGTAGAGTATATCTATGTAGGACAACACAAACTCGTGGATGGAGTGAAGATAAATATAAAATAAAGTTGAGAAACGCTTAAAAACTTTAAACTTCTAAACGAATTATGGCTATTTATAAAACCGCGATTAAAAACCCCGTAACAACACTTCTTGTATTCGTTGCGGTGATGATCATAGGTATTTTTAGCTTCATGCAATTGCCTGTGGATCAGTTCCCAGAAATGGACCCTCCATATGTGATGGTGATGACCACTTATCCCGGCGCATCGGCTTCTGAAATAGAAACCAATGTGTCCAAGATAATGGAGAATAACCTCACATCAGTAGATAATCTAAAGTACATCAATTCCACCAGTAAAGATAATGTGTCACTTGTGGTGCTCGAATTGGAATGGGGATGTGATATAACGGAAGCCGTCAATGATGTGCGTTCTTTCTGCGATATGGCGAAAAACCAACTGCCAGACGGATGCTCATCACCAATGGTATTCAAGTTCTCTTCCAGCACTATGCCAATCTGCCAATATGCCATCACGGCAGATGAGTCGTATGCCGCATTGGATAAGATACTCAACGACGAAGTGATACCACAGCTCAACCAAATCAATGGTATTGGTAACCTCTCTGTGGCAGGTGCGCCAGACCGTTATGTTTATGTGGATATTGACCAACAGAAGTTAGATGCGTATGGTATCAGTTTGGAGCAAGTAGGACAAGTCATTTCTGCCAATAACCTCAACCTCTCTTCTGGTACTGTAAAGATGGACAAAGAGCAATACCAAATGCAGGTACGCTCAGAGTTTGTAGAGAGTAGCGAGATAGAAGACCTCATGGTGACAATGACGCCATTTGGTCAACAAGTCTTCATTCGTGATATAGCTACAGTACGCGATACTATCAAAGATTTGTCTTTGGATGAGCGTACGAATGGACGAGAGGCAGTCAGACTGATTGTAGCAAAGCAATCGGGTTCAAACACTGTGCAAGTGTGCGAGGATGTGCAGAAAGCGCTCGCGAAAATACAGACACAAATGCCTTCGGATGTAAAAATCCAAGAGATTTACAACTCGGCGGATAATATCCGTAACTCTATCAACTCATTGGAGGAATCGGTACTATACGCTTTGTTCTTTGTGGTATTGGTGGTGCTCTTCTTCTTAGGTAAATGGCGCGCAACGCTTATCATCTCTCTCACTATCCCTATCTCGCTCATCGTAGCATTCATCTATTTGGGATTAGCTGATTCGTCTATCAATATCATCTCGCTCTGCTCACTCACGATTGCTATTGGTATGGTAGTGGATGATGCTATTGTGGTACTTGAGAATATCACACGCCACATAGAGCGCGGGGAGCACCCAAGAGAGGCTTCTATTTACGCTACAAATGAGGTGTGGATCAGTGTTATCGCTACTACATTGGTGCTTGTAGCCGTATTCGTACCATTGACAATGATGGATGGTATGGCAGGTATCATGTTTGAGTCATTAGGATGGATTGTGACAGTTGTCTGCTGTACATCCACAGTAATTGCTATCACCTTGACGCCAATGCTCTGCTCTAAACTGCTTAAACCAAAGAAAGTGTGTGTCAAGAATGGTAAACTCATTGACGAAAGCGATAAGAAAACATGGTATGATAGAACGGTAGTGGCATTCCTGGATAAGGTGGATCGCGTTTATGCTAAGTCCTTAGGATGGTGCTTGAAGCACAAGGCTATTTCGATCGGCGCACTATTTGTATTCTTTGCATTGTCCATCTTACCATTTGTGTTCGGACAAGTAGGAACAGACTTCATGCAGCAGCAGGATAATGCTCGATTGAGTGTGACCGTTGAGTTGCAACGCGGTACGCGTATAGAGCAAACACTTAAAACCGCACGCCAACTTGAAGAGCGATTCATGGTACTTGTGCCAGAAATACAGATGATTGCAACATCTGCAGGTAGCAACGACGATGATGGTACGGGAGCTATTTTCTCCACTACAATGAATAACACTATCTCTATGACTGTGCGATTGAATAAGAAATGGGAGCGTGAACGCACTATCTGGGAAATAGCCGAAGTATTGCGTCAAGAGATGGCTACCTATCCGGAGATTATAGAGTACCAAGCTGCATTAGGCGGCGGAGGACCTGGCGGTGGAAATACTGTGGATGTGGAAATATACGGATACGATTTCGACCAAACCAACAAAATGGCACAACAAGTAATCGCTTTGGCGAAAGAATTGCCAGGTGCGCGTGATGTCTATTCAGATCGTGATGATGACCGACCAGAGATAAAAATTGTAGTAGATAAAGAGAAAGCATCTCGACATGGCCTCACTTCTGCCACTATCTCCTCTTATTTGCGCAATCGTGTGAATGGTATGGCGGTGGGATTCTTGAAAGAAGATGGTTCTGAATATGATATCTTAGTGCGCTTGAAAGAAGAGAATAGAAATTCTATTACGGATGTATTGGATTTCTCAATACCAACGCCTACGGGAGCAATAGTCAAACTATCAGAGATATGCTCGATAGATGAGTATTGGGCACCACCAAAAATCGTTCGTAAGAGCCGTCAGCGTATAGTAACGGTTAAGGTAACCCCATATGAGACTACACTCGGCGAATTAGCACAAGCCATAGAAAAAGAGGTGCTGCCTAAAGTAGATATGCCAGCAGGATACTCTATCCGTATTGCAGGTGATTACGAGGATCAACAAGAGACATTCGGCAAAATGGGGATGTTAGGAGCGCTAATCATATTGCTCGTTTATATCGTGATGGCTTCTCAGTTTGAGTCATTCTTGAAACCAGCAATCATCATGTTCGCTGTGCCATTTGCATTGTCAGGCGTTGTATTAGCACTATGGATAACCAATACATCATTAGATATGATTGGAGCACTTGGATTGGTATTGCTTGTAGGTATTGTGGTGAAGAATGGTATCGTACTTGTGGATTATATCAATCTGATGCGTGAGCGAGGACATGACCTGAATGAGGCTATTCAAATGTCAGGACAAAGTCGTTTGCGTCCAGTATTGATGACTGCATTCACAACAATATTGGGTATGGTACCTATGGCAGTGAGTCAAGGTGAAGGTGCTGAGATGTGGCAACCATTAGGTATTGTGGTTATTGGTGGTCTAACGGTTTCTACTTTCTTGACGCTATATATCGTTCCAATTATTTATGGCGTAATGTCTAAAAAGGGCGAACGAGATAAAATAAAGAAAGTACGCGAGAACTTCATCTTTATGGATATAGATGTGAAGGATTGCGAAGAAACACAAAATTCATAATTTATAATCTAAAATTGCATATGAAATCTGTAATGATAGTATTCAATCAAGCGAATACAGAACGAGTAGAATATATGCTTGATGTATTAGGTATTCGTGGCTTCACTTTCTTTGAAGAAGTGCAAGGACGAGGGTCTAAGGATGGCGAACCAAGACGCGGTACACATGCTTGGCCTGAATTGAATTCATGCGTAATAACTATAGTGCAAGACGAACAATTAGATACACTTCTTGAAGCTGTTAAGAAGCTCGATAAGAGAAATGAGGAAGTGGGAGTGCGCGCATTCGCATGGGATGTGATAGCAACAGTCTAATTGATGTCAATTAGCAAAAAATCCTGCATATGCTTGCGTATGTGGGATTTTTTTTGTACCTTTGCCGCCATAATAAGCAATAGACGAGAAATACATGTATTGTAAATTAGAACATATCCATAAATCTTTTGACAGACAGCAAGTGCTGAGAGATATTACTTTGGAAATTCCGTCAGGGCAAGTGCTTGGTTTACTCGGACCCAATGGGGCAGGTAAATCAACGCTGATGAAGATTCTAATAGGTTTGTGGAAACCAGATTCAGGGAGGGTGGAAGCACCAAGTAATATTGGATACTTGCCGGAAAATAATCCATTATATGAAGATATGTATGTGGTGGAGTATCTGCTGTTTATGGCGAGAATAACTATGCGTGATGCATCTGCCAAAGAGCAAGCGGACCGTGTAGAAACGCTCATAGAACGGGTTGGACTGACACCAGAGCGTCATAAGCATATACGAGAATTAAGCAAAGGATATAGACAACGCGTAGGACTCGCCCAAGCACTCATAGGAGACCCTGATTTGCTGATATTAGATGAACCAACTACGGGATTAGACCCTAACCAACTGGTGGATATTCGCAATCTAATTCGTCAAGTAGGAAGAGATAGAACAGTTATCCTATCTACACATATAATGCAAGAAGTACGCGAAATGTGTGATAGAGTGGTAGTCTTGTCTAAGGGAATAATCCAAGCCGATAAAGCTATAGAAGATATAACGGACTTAGAAACACTATTCCGAGAAAAAACAGCACAATAATCCTGAATAACGAAAGCATGGAAGAATTTGATATAAGAGCCCAAATAAATGAGCGAGAGCAAGACAATGCGCTACGCCCATTGTGCTTTGCTGACTTCGCAGGGCAAAGCAAGATAACCTCAAACCTCAAGATATTTGTTGAGGCAGCCAAGATGCGTAATGAGAGTTTAGATCATGTGCTGCTTTTTGGACCTCCGGGATTAGGTAAAACAACACTCAGTAATATCATTGCAAACGAACTTGGAGTAGGGTTCAAAGTTACTTCAGGACCTGTGTTGGACAAACCCGGTGACCTCGCTGGATTGCTCACTTCATTAGAAACAAACGATGTGCTCTTTATTGATGAAATACATCGTCTCAGCCCAGTGGTGGAAGAGTATCTGTATTCGGCAATGGAGGATTATCGCATAGATATTATGATAGATAAGGGACCTTCTGCCCGCACAATACAAATAGATTTAAATCGTTTTACCTTAGTAGGCGCTACTACGCGTTCAGGATTATTAACATCTCCATTGCGTGCGCGATTTGGTATCAACTGCCACTTGGAGTATTACGATGCCGATATACTGGCAGGTATAGTGAATCGTAGCGCAGGCTTGTTAGGCGTGGAGATAGAACAAGAGGCGACAAGCGAGATAGCACGATGCTCACGCGGTACGCCTCGTATTGCCAACTCGTTGCTAAGACGAGTACGCGATTTCGCGCAAGTGAAAGGGGATGGGCATATCGATTTGGAAATAGCCAAATATGCACTTGAAGCACTTAATATAGATACCTTTGGTTTGGACCAAATCGATAATAAACTGCTTACAACGATTATAGATAAATTCCGTGGCGGTCCAGTTGGTCTCAATACAATTGCAACAGCGATGGGTGAGGATGCCGGTACTATTGAGGATGTATATGAACCTTACCTTATCAAAGAGGGATTTATCAAACGCACCCCTCGTGGGCGTGAAGCCACAGAATTAGCATATAAACATTTAGGAAAGACGCCTTTCTCGGCGGATGGTCAGCAATCTATGTTTTGAATTCAATACTAATGAAGCATTATCGCGCTGTATTTATAGATTGGGACGACACTATCGGTGATTTTCATGGAGCAGCAAAAAAAGCACTGCAGGAGATGTATGATAAATACCATCTCTGCAACTATTTTGCTTCGCACGAAGAATTTATATCCCTCTACAAACCACACAATATAGAATTATGGAATCAGTATGGTAAGAGCCTCGTGACCAAAGAATTCTTGCGTGTGGACCGTTTCCTATGGCCTTTACTGCACGGAAGTAAAGTAGGCGATAGGTTGGCAATAAAGCAGGAGTTATGTAGTCTGGCAGAGCAGATGAGTGAAGATTTCTTGTGCTTGACTACAGCGTATTTTTCATTGATAGATGGTGCAGCAGAAATAGTTCGCTATTTGGCAAATAAATATCCGCTGACGGTTGTTACAAATGGTTTTGTGGAGGTGCAGTACGAGAAGTTTAATAAAAGTGGACTCCGAGACTGTTTTGCGCATGTTGTATTGAGCGAAGAAGTAGGTTGTCAGAAACCCAATCCGCAAATAATGCATGTGGCAATTGAGAAGAATAAACAGCAGTTACCAGATTTGCAGCCGTCTGAGGTTATTATGATTGGTGATAGTTTTGCGAGTGATATATCAGGAGCGCGAGCTGCGGGAATGGATACAATTTGGCTTGCACAACCTGATACTATGACGGATGAACAACGCCACGCTGCCACATATATAGTGACAAGCTTACAAGAGATAAAACAAATATTATGACAAAATGGCAGAGAATAACGAATGGCATGCCTTTTGTCCTTTTTAATAGCGATAATAAATAGAAAAAATTGATAACATGAGCAAGAATAAGAAACAAGACAATAATACCTCTGTTCAAGAGGAAATGGTAACAGAGCAAATGCAAGAGCAGGTAGAGCAAACACCTGCCAATGAGGCAGAAGAGCAATCTGCTTCTTCGGAATTGGAGCAGTTAAATGAGCGTATAGCTGAATTGGAGGATAAGAATCTGCGTATGATGGCAGAGTTTGATAACTATCGTCGCCGCACGAACAAAGAGAAATTAGAACTGATGGCAACAGCTGGGGAACGTATATTCGTGGAAATGCTGCCATTAGTGGATGATTTTGAGCGAGCAGTAGAAGCAATGCAGAAAACAGAAGATATAAATGCACTGCGCGAGGGAATACAACTCATCCAGCAGAAATTTATCTCATTCTTGGATAAGCAGAATGTGCATGCAATAGAGACAGAAAACGCAGATTTTAATACTGACGAACATGAAGCAATCACTATGTTTGCCGCAGGCGATGATAAGAAAGGGAAAGTGATTGATTGTACGCAGCGTGGTTACAAACTCGGTGAGAAAGTGATACGCTTTGCAAAAGTGGTAGTGGGAGAATAAATGATAAACTCTAAACCTATAATTCAAAGTAGAAAGGACTAACTATGGCAGAGAAACGAGATTATTATGAAGTGCTTGGTGTAGCAAAGAACGCCAGCGCAGATGAAATAAAAAAAGCCTATCGCAAGAAAGCCATTCAATATCACCCTGATAAAAATCCAGGGGATAAAGTAGCTGAAGAGAAATTCAAGGAGGCGGCTGAGGCGTATGAAGTGCTATCTGATCCTCAGAAGCGCCAACGCTATGACCAATTCGGTCATGCAGGCATGGGCGGAGCAGGTGGTTTCTCTGGAGGCGGAATGTCCATGGAGGATATCTTTAGCCACTTCGGCGATATCTTCGGTGGTGCAGGGTTTGACCTGGGCGATTTATTCGGAGGTGGCGGACGCAGTCGCGGTCAAAGAGTACGCAGGGGAAGCGATATGCGCGTCAAAGTGCGTCTTACTTTAGAAGAGATTGCTACAGGTTGTGAGAAGAAAATCAAGGTGCGTAAATTAGTACAATGTAAGTCTTGTAATGGAACAGGTAGCGAAGATGGACACACGGAGACATGTCCTACATGTAAAGGAACGGGACGCACGGTACGCCAGCAACGAGGTATTTTCGGCATGATGCAAGTGCAAGCAGAATGTGAGACTTGTCACGGAGAGGGGCAGATTATAAAGAATAAATGCGCTAAATGTAATGGAGAGGGCGTAGTACGAGATGAGGAAATAATCACAATCTCTATACCAGCAGGCGTAGCAGCAGGCATGCAACTAACCATGCAAGGAAAAGGAAACGCAGCACCGCATGGCGGAATAGCAGGAGACCTACTCATACTCATCGAAGAAGAGCAGCATAAGGATTTTATTCGCCAAGACAGCGATTTGATATATAATCTATTACTGGATATGCCTACCGCCATATTAGGTGGACAAATACAGATACCAACCCTCTCTGGCGATGCCCGTATCACGATTACTCCAGGTACGCAACCCGGCAAAGTACTGCGTATGCGGGGAAAAGGACTCCCACGAATAGACCAGTATGGTCGCACATATGGTACTGGTGATTTGCTTATTAATGTAGGAGTATATATACCAGAAAAGTTAAGTAAAGACGAACGCAAACTAATTGAGCAATTACAAGATAGCCCAAATATAGTTCCTGGTTCGGCAGATAAGAAAAACTTCTTTCAAAATCTATTTGGATAATGAGGTTCTTTGAGACTGAAAATAGTAGGCGCTTGTGTATCCTGCATGTGTTGTTATTGGTGGCACTGGGAGCATATGCATTAGTGCCTATAGACAAACCTAATTTGCGAGAGAAAACAGGAATATCTCCTCTCTATTTTGGTCCCAATGCATTCCCTGTACCAGAACTATTGGACGGTCGTGTACAAAACCATCTCCGCGTTGAAATAGCGGGAGATGGTTATTTTGGTTTTCAAGGGGATAAAACGGCAGATGTGTTTGCGAGAGTGTTTGTGCCACTATTTACAGATAGAGTAAATTTAACTATCTGGATGCCTATAATGGAGTGGTATGAGATGACACCAGAGCGTATGATAACTTGTCGTATCAAAGATACAGTATCTAATAGAGGAAATGGGGCGGGAGATGCGTATTTTTCCGCTGACATACAGTTGTTGCGTGATATCAAATGGGCACCCGATATAGCACTGCGTGCTGCATGTAAAACAGCCAGTGGTGGACAGTATGAGTTAGCTCGGCATTATGACTGTCCTGGATATTTCTTTGATTTAAGTGTAGGTAAGTCGTGGATGTTGGGAGGTAAAAAAGGAGAGAAATCAAAAGCAAACGCCAAACCATATGGTGTAGAATTTCGTTTGGCAGGTTCGGTAGGATTTCTTTGCTGGCAGACGGATAATGGAAGGCAGAATGATGCCGTCATGTACGGATTGCAACTCTTGTTAAAATCACAATATATATCATTGAGAACTACTTGGAGTGGCTATATGGGATGGGAAAAAATGGGGGATCGACCGATGATTATAAAAGGAAGATTAAGTGGTCATGCTAAGGGATTTGACCCCTATGTGGAATATCAATATGGTATCAAGGATTACCCATTTCATATGGTGCGTGTTGGATTGGCGTATAATATAGATATCTTAAAGAAGCACGAGCAATAAATAAGTTGAAATGAAGCATTGCTTAGTCATAATTACATTATTCTTTTCACCAATCATAGTATTCTCTCAGGGACTAACTCATACTGATATGACGGGTGAGGCAGATATTCCTGCATCCTTTTTTAGAGAATGGTATCATCGTAGCGATTTGGTGTATTATTTGGAGGCTCTCTCTGACCATACGATAGCAGAAACGACTACATATGGGCAGTGGTGGATCCCAGAAAGATTAGCTATTGCAATAGAAGGATTGCCTTCAACTGCCAATCGTTATTATATAGATGGTATGCGTACGGATGACCGTTTTCAAGCGGGTAGTTCGTTGTATGTGCCTAATATGCAGCAATATAATTTGCGTATCAATACCCATACATCACAATTATATTTTTCATTGGATTCTATTAGCAGAGACTATGTGCAAGCAACATGTAATGTGGGGCAGTTAAGCAATGGTGAACCAGCATGGGGTACCAAAGAAATATTTAATATATCACATCGCTCACCGATGGAAAGTGCTGATACCTATAAGCACATCACTGCTCGTAGGCACATAATAGGAGCAGGAACACTGGATGCAGCATATACCATTAAGAATGCTAAAGGGAATGGTTATAGACAGCATGTCTATGCTGCATATGGGCGTCGAAAGATTACGTGTGAAGATCATCAGGGATTAGTATTGGATAATCCTTTGTACCAATCCGATTATTATAAAGTGCAAGCAGATGGACAATTACCAATACCAACTAATGCTGTGTTTGATTATATAGGGTATCGAATGAATTTCTCGGGCAGAGAGGATGGAGGAAGTGAGTTGCTATATAATTATAATGAGGTGTATGACCATAAGAACTATTCAGGGATGCTTTATGCAAAAGGCAAGCATTTGACGACGGGATTGAATTGGTCAACGAATTTGGTAGCACACGAAAACCAAGAGTTCCGCAAAAATATCCTTGACCAAGATGGAGAAAGTTTTGAGCCATGGATTGCAGATGGTAAAACACATGAGTTGAGTTGGGCGGTGAATTACCAGCAACCATTGACAAAATGGTTAACAGTACATGTGGATGCATATAATTCGGTGATACATTTCAGTCCTCGAAATCAATACTTCACAAATATTGTGTATATACAATCGCCTATCGATAAAGAAGCGAGAGATCTATATCGCTATGAGTGGGAGAGTAAGGCATATACAGGGGGATTATTAGAGAATACAATAGGACTGAATGCCCATTATGATGTGAATGACAAACTGAGTTTGAATGCCCATTTGGATATTACCTTAGATGCTGTTTTGCTGCGTAATAAGAGTAAACTAAACGGGAATATACAGGCGGGTGTAAACTTGGATGTACATCCATGTAAATGGTTTGAAATGGGTGTCTCCTTATCGCATGAGCGTATGCCATACACGATGGATTATTTGCGTTATTTCTCCGATGATTATATGAATGCCAATGTGTATTATGCGGGAACAGATGATTTGTATGCTACGACTGGTGGAAAATATCATCATTATAAGAAAGGATTGCTACAGACTTCGTATTTAGAATTGGATATTCCAATCCACCTACATTTTGGAAGGCATGAGATTGTGCTGCAACAAAGTTATAAGAAATTCTTTAACGCTTGGCATACATATTATTTAGGTGATGCAAGTGATTATGGCTATTATGAGAATAATGATGGAGTAGATGTGTTCTACCTAAATGGCGGTGTGCAGCAATATGAAGTGGGTGTTGCGCCTACTTTTGGGAATAATTGGTTGATGAATTCACCATACTATTTCTCTCAATTGACGCGTTATACCTATACAGGAAAGAAAGTACTGGTTAGCCTTAGTTGGCAGTCGATGCAAGCAAGTGGTCATTGCGGTTTAGGTAATGGATTTCAAACGAATAACTTAGGTGCATTGACAGAAACGACAGCTAATCCCAATACATCCAATGTTATCGCAAATCAATCAGGCGAGTACGCAGGCGTAGGACGATATAATTTGGATAAAGGTTATGTGTGTCGGTTCTATTTGGCATATAATATTTGTAAATGGGTACAAGCTGGTGTAACAATCAAGTGGACGGATGGTAAACCATTTACAGATTATCTATACTATACGCACGCGAATCAAGTAAGTATCCTTCCAAGGTCATCGCGAGGAACTAATCCAACGGATGGCAACTTTGGCAAGCGCCATTGTGCAAAATATAATATAGACTTGCATTTACAAGGGCAATGGCAGGTACGCAATACTCCTATGCGCCTAAATATTGAATGCTATAATATGTGGGATTTTTGTCATGACTTGGCGGAAATGTCCTTTGTGCAAGATATTCCACAAGCTCACCGTGCTTCTATGATAATGGATATCCCTATAGGATTATTAGCCACTTATACGATTGAACTTCCATGAAACAGCGATTATCTCTATTCCTTAAGTTCTATCTATTTTGGATAGCCTTTTTCTTGATACAGAAGTTATTGTTTATTCTTGCTCAATACAAGCAAATGGGAGACATAGGTTGGCAAGATTGTTTGCAAGTATTATTGCATGCTTTTCCATTAGATTTAAGTGTTGCATCATATA
>JAZNQB010000299.1:0-3017 GCA_045589995.1 Paludibacteraceae bacterium | reverse complement strand
ACTTCTGGTGATAAATCGGCTCTATACTTGGAAAATGTAGTGATTTCAGCCACAGCTAATTATGGCTATCATTTTGTCAGATGGAATGATAATAATACCGAAAATCCTCGTACAATTTCTGTAAAGAAAGATGCTACCTACACAGCAACCTTTGCAAAAAATACCTATACTATTACAAAAAATGCTAATTCGACACAAGGCTCGATTTCAGGTGTGTCAAATGCCGAGTACTTAGACAATGTTACCCTAACAGTAAATCCGAACTATGGCTATCACTTCACGCAATGGAACGATGGTAATACCGATAATCCACGTACATTTGTACTGACGCAAGATACTACCTTTACCGCTGAGTTTGCTGTAGATAAAAGCGGGACTTGCGGAAAAAACAATCTCCTGCAATGGACTTTTGCTGACGATGGTACGCTTACCATTAGTGGCAATGGTGAATTAACCGAGAATTATACTTTTGGAGTGGAGGCTCCAACGCAAATGCAACAATTGGTAGTAGGCAATGAGGTTACAGCTATTGGTGAAAGGGCTTTCTACGAAAAGACCACTCTGCAAAAACTGATTATAGGAAGCAATGTGACATCTATCGGCAAATATGCTTTTGCGAGCATTAATAACCGTCAGTTGACAAGTCTTGTTATGCCGGCAGAACTGCTCACGATAGGTGACTATGCTTTTAGTGGAAACACATATGTAGAAAGTATTGATTTAAATGCAAAACTGCAAAGCATCGGAGCTTATGCATTCAAAGATTGTTACCGTGTGTCGGAAATGACGTGCTTGGCTACGGTGACACCGGATTTGGGAACGGACGCTTTGGCAAGTATTAATTCTTATGCATCTCTTTGTGTTCCGGCTGAATGTTTGCGCAAATACCAAGTAGATCCTAACTGGGGACGATTTGACTTGTGCGAATTAGGTGCTTCCTCTACGACGACAGACGGGAAAACGGTAATAGTAGAACCTTCGGACAACACGGCCCTCTTTACATGGCCAACGGAAAACAACGCGGGTTCTTATACCTTACAAATTTCCAAAGATGGCGAGGTATTCTGTACACTTGTCTTCAATAGTAATGGACAACTGACCGGCATTGCGTTTGCGCCCGGACGTAACGGAGCGGCACATGCCCCTGCCGCCACAATGTCTGTTGCCGGAATGTCCTTTACCGTTACTGGTCTGGATGGCGCTAGCAAGTATGCTTATCGATTAGCAGTAACAAATGACGCAAGTGAAGAATTGGTGGCATATAGTGGAGAATTTGCTACTACAGGTTATAACGGTGAAGTCAATCCGGGCGGAAATCCTGAAGGCATCAATGATGTACAAGGTGACCAAGTACAAAGTACCAAGTTCCTCCATAACGGTCAGATCTTCATCCTCCGCAATGGTAAGACCTACACCATGCAAGGACAAGAAGTGAAGTAAATACTCACTACTATTACTAAAAAACGGAGGCAAAATAGATGCCTCCGTTTTTTAGTACTTAATCGCGTCACCGCTCCTCTCCATCAAGCAAAGATCCCAAGAATGTTCTTAGTTCAGTAAACTTCACACGATTATTTCAATCGTAAAAATGATCTTTGACATATTGTAGAGAAAACCTCAAATCGCAATCCTTACATGGACGGTGTGATAAACACTCGCCATGAGCCATCGGAACTACCGCGCTCAATATAGTGCTTGTCTTGCAATTGGTTAACTAACTTTTTGACTGCTGACATGTTGATGCCTAATTCCTGTTGGATATGTTCCAATGTTAAGACTGGCTCTGTCATCATGAGCATTAAGATCTTACTATAGTTAGGGGAACGGAATTCTACTTTTTCACCATCATACCACCATAGATTCTCATTGTGTTCTGTCAAAAAACAAGTATTCGTATATACCTCATGCGCCACTAATCGTTTGAAGTACTGCACAAAAGGTCGAATCGCTTGAAGCGAAGCATGAGCACCATCACTTGGTATATTGCCCACAAGCAAGTCTGCGGCATGTAGGGCATCAAGATACTCGCTCTTATTGCGACTGCGCACCACAATCATTGGATAATCATGTCGCGTAAGAATATAGTTAACCATTAGTCGTGCTATACGTCCATTACCATCTTCAAACGGGTGAATGCGGATGTAACGATAGTGAAACAATGCTGCTAACTCTACAGGGGAATACTTGTCTTCCTGTTCTGCCTGATTATACCAATCTACCAAGTCAGTCATCAATGCAGGTGTCTCTTCAGGAGAAGCATACTCAAATCGATCGCCATAGCGAGTGATAACACTATTGGGACGTGTCTTGTACTGTCCAGCATGAATCACATAGCTTGTTTGTTGCCCATTGCGTAATTGTTTATATACGGTATAATCCTCCCGTAATAAAGTATGGTGCAGTGTACGAATAAAATTAACCGTTAGTGGTGTCTCTTTAATAAGTGCTTCTTCTGACATCATTCTGAGCGTGACATTGCTCGCGGTCATATCTTGTATATCTTTTACATTGGCTTCGCCTATCACTTTTCCAAATAGCAACAATATCTCTGTTTGGCCATAGGTTAGCGTGTTACCTTCAATATGATTACTATTGTAGTTAAAGTCAATGGTAAACCGACGACTCAATTTTTGTTGGTCGTTTTCAGTCAAGGGTTGCAGTTTGCGCCATGCCTCTATGGCTTTTTCAAGAGTTAAATACCTCATAGTGGACATTATTTTTCTTGTAAATGTTTGTATTAAGGTGGCTGCTTAGCCACCATTTCGGGCACAAAGGTACAACAAAAAATGCACATACGCAAGCATTTGGGCAAAAAAAACAACTTTTTTCTCTCCAATATAGCAATAAAAATGGGATGTAAGCAGAAAATATAGCTATTCCATCACTCTAATTAGTATATTGCATCGTTCGCATCCTGAACGTCACAATAGGGTGCATGCAGGATACATGCAGGGTTTTTCAGTCCATTCACGGTAGCACTACGATAGCATAACGGGACCATGTAATAAGATGACTAT
>JAZNQB010000298.1:0-12849 GCA_045589995.1 Paludibacteraceae bacterium | reverse complement strand
ACATGGCTACGATCCGACTTCCACTTGATAAGTAGTAGGATAATTGAGGCGCAAGGCAGGGTCACCTAAGAGTGTGTATGCCAGTTTGTTGTTATCTGTACCAGTGCGGTTCTTGCCGATAGCAATAGCCTCGCCTAAAGTCATATCATAATGAAAAGCATTCTTATGACCAAAGAGCGTGTCGCATATATTCCTATTGAATGTAGTGTTTTGTGTTGCATAAGTGGTGCGTGTAGCGGATAGCACTCCTATGGCTCCGCCTTTGGGGTTTAAGATGGCTGCTTCTGCGGCTGATTGTTTGCCGCCATCGCACTGCCCAAAGTTACATGTGGCAAAGAGCCAGAAAGCATGGTGCTGGTTGTTCATGTTTTGTATGTCTTTCAAATTCAGTACGGATTCGCTGGTAATAGCGTTATAGCCTCCATGTCCTGAATAGTCCACAAACAAAGCACCACTCTTAAGTAGATTAGTCAAGCGATTCTTCGCTAATGGGTAACTCTCACCACTGGCGTTCACCTCTTGAGGATAGGCATCTAAATAGATTTTATTAACCACAAAATCTGGATTTTTCAATCGCACTCTCTCTGCGCTCCCTTCTGCTGTCTCCGTGTGTGCGCCGTTATCTCCATCATCAGCTAGAAAAACAAGCTGGTTCTTCCATTTACCAGGCTGGTCATTGCGCATATAGCGTATAAGCTTATCCACCACAAGTTCTGCTTCGGAAGTATTGCTTACAGGCAATCGCCCCACACCGATATCCATGCGACCTTGACTATCTATAGCTCCTTCATTATCATCTAAGAAACCGAAATAGTCATCTGTGGCATAGGCACTCGGTTCATTTAGCGAATTAGCCGACTGATAAGTGAGCAATACTCGTGCACCCGAATAAGGCAGCAGTTTGCGGTTGTCAAAACTGCCGTGGCCCATCAAAAGCAACCACCGTGGTTTGGCATTAACACCATCTGCACGGTCATAGAGCATTTTCATTAACCATCTATAAGCAGTCGCGTCTGGCGTGCCGGAAGAAAACTCATTAAAAACCTGCTCTTCCGTTACTACAGCCCAAGTAATACCTTCTTTCTCTTCATGGGCGCGGGCCAAACGCTCTGCGATTGTTTGGTAGCCGTCTGCACAGATAATAACATAATCAATATTACGCAGAGCGTGTAAGTTCTGATTTTCTACTTTGCCTATTACCTTCGCTTGCACCCATCGTCCGTTGCTCTGCGGATCCACAGCCACATACTCGCGCACACCATCAGCCTGAGTCCCCACCCACTGGAGATCATCCCCCTGTGTGGTGGTAGGCATGCGAGTGATAGCAGCTTTTTCGGTCACATCCCAAATCTGTACATTAGACGAAGCACCTCTCAGATGAAAACGGATAGGAAAAGATGTTTTATAATTAACATTGCTGCGAATAGGCATCCAACTACCGGTCATCTGCAAAGAGCAAGGAGTGACTATCTCAATATAGTTAAGCCACCCCAAAGCGCCAGAGGCATTGCTCTGTAGAGTTAACTCTAAGGTCTGCTTATTGGCACTGGAACTGCCAGTCATGCGCAGAACGCCACCTACACCCATTGTATGAAAATCGTCGAAAGCCGCAATATAAACACTATTGTTAGAAGTGCCATTCAGGTTAACTTGAAAATATGAAGTATTAGTAGAATATGCTGCCACATCCACAAACACGCTGCTCAATTCGTCTGCTACGGCATGGGGTGTGCTAAAAGAGAACTGCCGTTTTTGATTATTATTGAATTGCTCGCCATAAAAATAACGTCCTCCACCAGATACTCCGCCGCGGTCAATGAGATTTATAGTGTCTAACTCATGCACTTGGTATAGCGGATAGGTGTATATATCCGTCGCATTACCTGTTATGGCAGTAGAAGTAATAATAGGCATCATTTCGCCAGCATTGTCGCTCAGAAAATAATATCCATAATTTGAATATGTATTCTTCGTATGTGCGAAGTGTGTGCCATTATAGGTCCATTTTATAGGTCCTTCTACCCAAAAGAGTACATAGTCATCGCCTATATATACTGGCACTTGCGGCAAATCGTCTGTCTTTGATTTTTGAAAATCTTGCTCCAATTGTGCTCCGCCATAACCAAAGACGCGCAACTGCTGCGGATTAAGTCCGGCTTGGCGCAGCTCGGCAAAAGTCATACGGCAGACGCCCGACTCGCTGACGCGTATTTTTACCCAGTTACCTTGACTAAGGATGGATTGCTCTGTATAATGATGTATGCCCGCTTGCATATACAAACAGGTGATTAAAAATAAGAGTATGTTCGCAATTCGTTTCATTTAATCTTACAATATAATTTTTCTTCTCCGTTGAGTGTTGCTCTAAGCACTTGTTCTGGCTGTACCATTTGCGGCGGCTGTGCTTGCTGGATATAAATGAGATCTCCCTGCCGGATGGTCATCCACTGGCTGACCTCTGCTATTGCCTGCTCGGCAGAGAGCAGCCATGGACCGTTGTACGCATCCTCTTTCTCCGCTTGCATCCATTCGTCTTTGGATGTCCATTCTCCTATAGCAAGCGAGTAGTCGAAAGCCAATGCTTGAGACCAACTCTTTCCGTTGGATGAAGCTTGCTCTAACAAGTCTAACGCAGCAAAATCTATGCCGGGTGCTATAGCATCGTAGTAGCGATCAGCAAAACGAACACCTATCTCTTTGCCCATACGGCTCACACGCAGAATGAGGCAAGGAGTGGCACCCATCGCTTGTGTCCATTCAGGAATAAAGAGAGGCTTGCGACCGTTCAGAAGACACGAGTCTCCCTTCAAAACAAGCTCAGTATTACCATTGTGATATATAAACCCGATGATTTTCATAAAAATGCGCACAAAGGTACGAAAAAAATCTTATTTATGCAAGTCACTAAGAAAAAAGTTAAACTTTTTCTTAATAATCGTCTCTTTTCATTTATTTAGCTCGGATGAAAATCTGCACAGGTGTGCCATTAAAGTCCCACCAACTGCGCAGCTTGTTCTCTAGGAAGCGTCTATATGGTTCTTTTACATACTGAGGCAGATTGGCGAAAAATACAAAGGTTGGAATTTGAGTATTCGGCAACTGTGTACAGTATTTTATCTTTATATATTTGCCTTTAGTAGCAGGAGGCGGATAGTTCTCTATGAGTGGCAGGAATTTATCATTCAACTGTGCGGTAGGCACTTTTTTGTTCTTATTTTCGTAGACCTGTAATGCCGTTTCTACTACTTTGAAGATACGTTGTTTGGTTACTGCGCTGGTGAATATGATAGGGAAATCAGTGAAAGGCGCAATACGCTCGCGAATAGCATTCTCGTATCCTTTTATATCTTGTGTAGTCTTGCTCTCTACTAAATCCCACTTATTCACACACACAACCAATCCTTTCTTATTCTTCTGAATGAGTGAGTAAATATTAAGGTCTTGTGCCTCAATGCCTCGTGTAGCGTCAATCATCAGAATACACACATCAGAGTTCTCTATCGCGCGGATAGAACGCACTACAGAGTAATACTCCATATCTTCGGTTACTTTGGCTTTCTTGCGAATACCGGCTGTGTCCACGAGGTAGAAATCCTTGCCAAATTTATTGTACCGCGTGTAAATTGAATCTCGTGTAGTTCCGGGAATGTTAGTTACTATTGTTCTCTCTTCTCCAATAAAAGCATTGAGGATACTGGATTTTCCAGCGTTAGGACGACCTACGATAGCGAAACGTGGCAGTTCGTCTATTTCCTCGCCTTCATCTGTCTTACGGAAACGGCTTACAACCTCGTCCAATAAGTCACCTGTACCCAAACCGTTCTCTGCTGATAAAATAAAAGGTTCGCCAAGTCCTAATTTGTAGAACTCTGCAGCACCGTATTGGTTCTCAAAAGTATCTACTTTGTTGACTGCAAGAATAGTCGGCTTCTTGGCTTGGCGGAGTAAGTGTGCAACCTCGGTATCGAATTGTGTTACACCTTCGTTCACATCCACTACAAGCAGTACCACATCAGCCTCGCGGATAGCGAGGTCCACTTGTCTATTTATCTCACTCTCGAAGGTGTCATCCGAATTAACAACCCAGCCGCCAGTATCAATCACAGAGAACTCTTTCCCGCACCAATCAGCTTTACCGTATTGGCGGTCACGCGTAGTACCAGCGGTATTCATCACTATCGCTCGACGAGTACCCGTCAAGCGGTTAAATAAGGTCGATTTCCCTACATTGGGACGTCCCACTATGGCTACAATATTTGGCATAGTTTGTTGTAATTAAAGGGTTATAAAAATAATTTATTCTGTGTATTTATTCTCCGCAGTGGCATCCGTCTCCGCAACCATTCTCGCAGTTGCCTTCTCCGCAGTTACCACCACAATTTCCTTTGCAGTGTCCACCGCAACCTCTATGGCGTATGGCTTGGAGTTCGCCTTCTGTCACATCGCGGATGTCGATAATCTTACCTACGAAATGCAAGTCCATACCCGCGTAAGGGTGGTTAAGGTCAATAGTCACCATCTCGTCGGTTATCTCTACCACTTGTGCTTTGATCACTTGTCCGTCTGTGGTGTTCATAGGAATAATATTGCCTACAAAAACGCGCTCCTCGTCAAACTCTCCGTCACCATTGAAGAACATTTTCTTAGGTAGCTCCATCAATCCTTCTTCTTCGTATGGACCATATGCGTCCGCAAAAGGTATAACAAAATCGAATGTCTCGCCTACTGCTTTGCCTTCCATCGCTTTCTCAAAAGCGGGTAACATCATTCCTTCACCTTGACACCAGACAAGTGGTGCTTCTTCAGTTGTTTTCTCGTACATCTCCTCCTGGCCATTTTCATCGGCAAGGTACAATTCGTAAGTTGCACTTACTACTTTCAAATTTTCAATTTTCATATCTTTATTCTTTAAATTTTATACACTGTTACCACCAATTCACACGCCTATTAGTGCTCTGGCTGCTATTCTTGTCATATTTCAGGTCACTCAAGATGGATGCATTCACGCCAATATGGAAGGTGTAACTCTTGAATGGACCTATCGGGTTAATGCTGGCGGACATATTCCAACAATGCAGGTCGCGGCTTATGTTAAAGGTACAACTCGTCACACGCATGTATTCAAAACTATAAGACATACTCGCACTCACTTTCCATCCTTTAC
The DNA here is from genome assembly GCA_045589995.1 of Paludibacteraceae bacterium. Taxonomy (GTDB): domain Bacteria; phylum Bacteroidota; class Bacteroidia; order Bacteroidales; family Paludibacteraceae; genus Colicola. The sequence goes on along the minus strand of JAZNQB010000298.1, from coordinate 7,685 downwards.
CCAAACCAATATTTCCATTCATGCTGAGATTGTTCAGCCATTCCATTTCGTAGTACATTTTCTCTTTCTCGTAGTTGAAAGTCCTTCCCGGCGCATATGCCAACGAATAATTGATACTAAAACTCCATGGAAATTCAGTCTTTACATAGCCATCGTCCACTTCTTCTTTTTTCTGGTTGTTCTGCTTGGCATTCTTGTCTAATCCGTCTTCGTCTTTCTCGATGGCATCCATATTCACCTCGTCGTTATCACTATTTCCGCTGGAAGTGCTTGCTAATCCTCGCCGCTTGGCAATCGCTTCTTTCCATTTCTTGATAGTGTTATTATTGAATGTATAACTGAAATTCCAGCGGAAACCATCCCAACGAGGGAACCTACCATTATGCCAATATTGTTTATTTGTTCGTATCGGTGTGCCTAACGCATTCAATTCATACATATAAGGGTCCAAAGTGGTACCCAAGGTAAGAGTATAGTTGTTTAACTTAGGTAATTTTAGACGCAAATTAACCCTAAAAGGGCTCCAGTTCATAGAGTCGGCAGCAAAATTATAACCTCCGGTTATTTCAAGTTTATCAATCAAACTCACCACTTTGTATGGCTCTTTGCCAGTGGTGTCATCTTTGTTGATGATTTTCATCTCCAGGTTATTATCCACACCAAAATTAAGTGTGGCGGATGTTCCTTGTGTTGCATTGCCATAAATACCATTAGCAAAGCGCGAATAGTGCTGGTGTAGAAACATAGGATTTCCTGCCTCGTCCACTTTTTGCACCTTCTTACCCTTGTCGTCTAATTCGTTGGTATATACAGGTTGGTCGTAACTGCCATAATACCCCCATGTACTGCTACCAAAATCGGGGTGATAACTAATACTGATATGTGGTGTGATCACATGGCGGAATTTCTCCACGCGTCCTTTGGGGAATAGTTTCTTGAGCGGCGTGTAGAAACCATACAACTTGGTCTGCATGCTGAGGCTGACATCAAAGTCAAACACATTATAAAACCCATATGTAGTATCCATTGCCAATCGTTGCTGCTCATAGTCCCAATCCCGGTCGATACGCTGGAAATACATCCTATCACGCAGGTTAATACTTGGCGTGACGCTGATGTACTTAAACAGCATAAAACTGGCATTGATAGGTATGCGATGGTTGAGACCTGTTTTCCAATCCCTTAAGAAATTAGATTTTGCAAAATCTTTCTCTTTGATGCTATTGACCGCTATACGCCCATTCATAGAGTAACTCATCTTGATCTTCTCATACCATTTCTCCTTGCCCGTTGGTGTTAGTCCTTTGCGTTTGAGCACATTGGCGCGCAACTGCTTGAAAGGATACACGCTACTCATATTTACCGCCAATTCCGGCGCAGTGAGTGAGATGGTAGAGTCTCGGGTGCTTTGTGTCAAACTGGCAGACATGCTCAGACTCCAGTTACTATCAGGGAAACGCTGCGTGTAACTTATCGAACTGCTTTTTGTGTTTTCTGCGTATATGTTTGGATTGTAATAACCATTGATGTTACTGCGGTTGTAACCGCTGGTGGCGAAGTTAACGCTCGCCGAGAAAGTGCAATAAGGATTGGCCTTGGAGTCTTGCTGGTGTGTCCATTGCAAACTGAAGTTCTTATTCACCGCATAATCAGGCATGCCTTTCTCGCTAATCACATCATTACGATAGTTGATGCTTAAGTTACCCGAGAAATGGTAACGCCAGATATATTTTGATTGCGCGCGTATGGCCCATGTGCCTCGTGTGTAAATATCACCCGTCACTTGCAGGTCCATGTAGTCATTGATGGCGAAATAATAACCCAATCCGCTCAGGTAAAAACCACGACTGTAATCGTCTCCGAAATTCGGCATAATCAATCCGCTGGAATAGGTCTTGTTGAATGGGAAAAAACCAAATGGTATAGCCAAAGGCAAAGGTACATCGCCTACCACCATATAAGCGGGACCGGTAGCTATGTATTCGCCGGGCTTCACTTTGGCTTTGGTCATCTTGAGGTAGAAATGCGGGTGGTCATGATTATCACAAGTAGTATATTGTCCGCCGCCCATCATGAGCACATCTCCTTCGGCTTTCTTAGTCTTGTCTGCAATAATATATCCCTCGCCTTGTTGTGTGATTACTCGGCGGATATAACCTTTTTGTGTCTTAATATTATAAGTTATTTCGCTGGTCTCGTACTCATCCTTGTCATCTTTGAATACTGGTTTACCTTTCCACTCTTCATTAATACTATCCCATACCCCCGTAGCATATATCAGACTGCTATCTATATGCATTTTGATATACTCGCTCTTGAGCTGCATACTCTCATATTTGAGGTCGCCTTGACCATGTAGATATGCCGTTCCATTAGCAAGCATCACCATAGAGTCACTCGCCTGATAATGAATAGGCGCCTTGATACTGCTTTCTTTCTTAGGTCGTAGTGAATCCGCTTTGAGTGTGTTTACTTGCGTTGTGTCCAGTTGAAGAGAGTCCGCTTGCTGTGCATACACACTCGCTCCCCCTATGTGGAATAGGAGGAATAGTGAGAAAATGATATGTGTTATGCTCTTTTTCAAAGTGTCTTTTGCTTCACTATTTGGTGTTTCTTTCGCGTATGCGCACACCTACGCAAATTAAATCGGCTGCAAAGGTACAACTTTTTTTGCATATACACAAGTATTTTTTGTTAAAAATCTTGCGTAATTGATTATTTTGTTGTACCTTTGCAGCCGCGAATAAATAAACTTCAACAAATATGGATATTTCAATCATAGTACCTTTGTTCAATGAAGCCGAATCCCTCACTCCTCTTTATGAGTGGATTGCTCAAGTGATGGCAAAGGAGAAAAAGACATGTGAAATTATTTTTGTAAATGATGGCTCTACCGATAACTCATGGCAGGTTATCAAGCAGTTACAAGCAGAGAAAAAAGATGCGAATATCGAAGTAAAAGGTATCTGTTTCCGTCGTAATTATGGTAAGTCTGCTGCGCTCCATTGTGGTTTCCAAGCCGCAAAAGGTGGAGTGGTTATTACTATGGACGCGGACCTGCAAGATTCACCCGAAGAGATCCCTGCCCTCTACAAGATGATCACCGAAGATGGGTTTGACCTCGTCAGCGGATGGAAGCAGAAACGATTTGATAATAAATTGACCAAGAATCTGCCTTCCAAACTCTTTAATGCCACAGCACGCCGCGTCACGGGAATTAAGTTGCACGATATGAATTGCGGACTCAAGGCATATCGCAATGAGGTGGTGAAAAATATAGAGGTCTTCTCCGAAATGCACCGCTATATACCATACTTGGCAAAAAATGCTGGATTTACCAAGATAGGCGAGAAAGTAGTGCAGCACCGCAAACGCGAGTTCGGCGTCTCTAAGTTCGGTATCAGTCGCTTCGTAAATGGCTATCTCGACCTACTTACATTATGGTTCTTAAACCGCTTTGGTAAGCAACCTATGCATTTCTTCGGACTTGTTGGTAGTCTGATGTTTTTCGTTGGTTTTGTGGCTGTTGTGGTGGTAGGGGCTATGAAACTGCATGCCTTGGCATATGGTGTCAAAGCAATGCTTGTAGGTACCAACCCGTATTTCCATATAGCCATTTTGATGATGATCTTGGGCTGTATGCTTTTCCTCGCTGGCTTCTTGGCGGAACTCATTATTCGCAATAGTCCAGGTCGCAATGATTATCTTATCAAGGAGGAACTCTGATGCAAGCCATTGAGGAACAGGTATATACGATTGAGCGGGCGTTGGGAGAACGAATGGTTAAGCATGCACTTTTTGTAGTGCGTTTGTGGCTTAATGAGTTGGGGGAGGATAATCCCTTTGAGGATGCATACCGTTCGCTTTTTGCATGTTACGATGACTTCTTTGCGGATTGGGTAGTAGCGGGTGATGGCGAGCAGGACGAAGTATTAGAGACGATGACGAGCGATGCATATCGCCTTGTGGATGCAGTATATGCAGAACTGCGTATCAAACGAGGAATGTCGCCTAAAATGCATGGTTTCAACGGAGAAAATCCGCAATCGGTAATGCATTATTTCTCGTCCTGCGTGCAGTTTAAAGACTATGATATGGATTGGCTGCGTTCGGTTCTCAATGATACCAATCGTTCATCTATTGCTCTGATGACTGTAGCTGCCTTAGCAAAAAACTTACGCGAGTGTTTCTCCGAAGCTGCAATGATGGCGCTCGTGGATGGTATTCATGCCTCTAATTCGTTAGTGGCTGAGCAATGCTTGGCGAATGTATTACTGCTATTGGCGCATTATGATGTGCGAATTGATTTCTTCCGAGAACTGCAAGAAGCGTTTGTGGAGGCTATAGGGGATGGAGAACTGGCATTTGAGACTCTTTGTGCGCTCATCAAGTCCGTTAAAGTGAATCTATCAGAGATGATAGCCTCGGGAGAGTTTAGTATGGATAATCTACCAGAAGAACTGCAAAACTTACTTGGGGAGTCTGGCATTCAGGATAATTATCAGGAAACTGAAGTATTGATGCCAGCTTCTGAAAAAGAATACATGGCAGGTTTAGTGCAGATGTTACCTGATACTTGGGTGTATATAACTTTGGTAGGTGAAAATGAAGAGCGTAAACGCAAGATGCGCCTTCTTTATCTATCCGTAGGAAATATGAATATGATGTGGGATAAAACGGAGGCAGCAGAGCAGATGTTAGTTCACAAATTACGTACTAAAGGAGGTGATGCTAAGGATTACATCAACTATGGACATTGTCTCTTGCTCAAAGGAGACCGACTCATGGCTTTTGAAAATTACCGCGAAGCACGCAGGCTATGCAAGTCAGCCAAGGAATTCTATGCTCTCTTCCGTCCGGATAGACGCCAATTAGTGGATCGAGGCATACCTGTAGAACAAGTATATCTAATTGAAGATCAACTCTTTAGTCTTTAGTGAGAAAAATACTCATTACCATATTGATGCTTGGTGTCATATCTGCTTATGCAGATACGATACCTGTTGATTATCGTCTCTCGCTGCGAGGCGGAGCTATCATGCCAGATGGCAAAGTGGATGTCATGCTTGGTCAGAAAAACCAATGGACACCAACCGTAGGGGCGGAGTTTGCTGTCGCTTTTCATCCTGAGTGGCAAGCCCTACGCGATTGGAATAATGCAGCGATAGGCGTAGCACTCAGCTATTGGAAATTAGATGCTACACGGACTGGAGATAAAGACCTCTTAGGGCATGCTATAGCGCCTTATGTCTTCTTGGAAGTGCCTTTTTACAAAGGCAAACATTTTGAGATTGGTGTGCGACCGGGAATAGGGTGCTCATTCATTACAAAGACTTATTTCAATACCGCCACGCCTGAACAGCAGTACCAAGTTTTGCAAGCGCCGAATATCAACCGTTCGGTCGGTTCGGTCTTTAATTTCTATTTCCCCGAAGCACTCTATTGTGCTTTCCCCATCCGCAATGGTTGGAGTGTGAATATAGCGGCAGGGTGGTATCATATGAGTAATGGTAGTTTGCGCCAACCCAACTCAGGATATAATATCTTCTCTGGCGAGGTAGCCGTCCGCTACCAATCTCTAACAGCGCAGCGGTCTAACAGCGCAGCGGTCCAACCTCTAACAGCGCAGCGGTCTAAATCCTGGAGCGTTGAATTGGCCTTTACGGGTGGCGGACGACAAGTCTATTACCGCGATAAGCAGACCTTCTTTTGCTCCACCATGCAGTTATCTGCGTACTGGTTGGCACATCCTATTTTCCGTTTAGGCGGTGGTGTGGATGTGTTCTATGACGGCGCGTACGCGGAGCGCGCTACGCATTATAAAAAGACTTATTTAGGGGGAGCTACGCAAGCCGATTGTTGGCGAGTAGGCGTCAGTGTGCAACCTGAGTTCGTCATCGGTCAATTCACAGCAGGCATCCATTTCGGTGTCTATCTCTATGACCCGATTAAGAATAGGGAAGTGGAGAGTGGCTCAGAAGCACATAGCTCTTTGTGGGAAAAGGGCGAACTGCTCAATAAGGGTGTATTTTATTCCTATGACTTGCTTAATGCGGGTAGTGCAGGATATCCGGATGGGTGGCTTTATACGCAGATTGTCTTGCGTTATCATCTGCCCTACCATCTCTTCGTACAGGCTTCTATGAAGGCTCATCTCACCAAAGTGGAGTTCGTCTCCGCTGGCCTGGGTGTCTATATCTAATAGTTCTACTATAATCCGAAAAAAAACAGTAATATTTGGAGTACAACTCCAGAAATTACACACTTTTTGAGATATAAATTATCTGCCATTTATGCCAATTCCGCATAAATGGCATTTTTTCTTTACTTTTTACTTGCGTATGTGCAATTTTTGTTGTACCTTTGCAGTCTGCAAAGGATGCCTGCGGGCACTTTGAATTATAAATTGACATATAGGCGCAAAATGTTGCGCCGCTAAATAAGCGTTATAAGCCCCAACTTGATTTGTTGAAACTTCGACCCTTTCAAACAATCATTATGTATTCAAGTACGGTTTATGCACGCTCGCGTTTCTAGCGTGAGTTTTCCGTGCGTATATTTGAATACATAAGGTAGTCGAAGACCTCAACAAATCAAATAGAGCGAACGAAAATTCACGCTTTTTGTATGTCTTTATATTATCTCTATTGTCCTTAAAGTCCTTAATGTTCCTACGGATCTTAGAGACCTTAAAGACCTTTAAGTCCTTATTGATTTTAAATAAACAACAATATTAATCTTTTAAATTATGAAACAAAAACTTTTTACATTTCTTCTCGCGCTGGTAGCCAGCGTGAGTGCAACTTTGGCTACAACTACTGAGATTACAGTAGCAAAAGCATTGGAGATTGGTGCTGCTTTGTCAGAGGGTGCTATCACAGACGAAACGTATGATATCGTAGGTTATGTTACTCAGATTGACGATAATAGTTTCAATACCAGTTTCAAGAATATGGTATTCTGGATTGCAGATGAGAACAACGGCGCAGCAACTAACGCAGCAGGTGCTTTCAAGGTATATCGTGGTAAACCAACTCGAGAGTTGAAAGTGGGTGATAAGATTTCTGTTAAGACAAAAATCCAAAAATATGTAAGCATAGATGGTTCTTGTAGTATCGAATCTGTATCAAGTGCTCCTGTAAATTTTCTCGAAGAAAGCGCAGGCAGTTGTGGTAACAATGTTACATGGACATTATCATTATCTAACGGAACTCTTACCATCAGCGGCACTGGCGCAATGGCAGATTATTCTAGTTATACAGATGTCCCTTGGTACGACTATCGTTCATCTATCAAATCAATAGTCATCAATGATGGCGTGACAAGTATTGGAGAGTTTGCTTTCTATAATTGCTATTCTTTAACCTCTGTGACTATCCCTAATAGTGTGAAAAGCATTGGATCTGGTGCTTTCGGTTATTGCTCTTCTTTGACCTCCATCACTATCCCTGAAAGCGTAACAAGCATTGGAAAGAGTGCTTTCTCTGGTTGCTCTTTTTTAACCTCTGTGACTATCAATTCAGATGCTATCGTAAACAAAGCATATACTGCTTCTTCTAATCTATCCAATATTTTTGGCTCACAAGTAACTAAATATATTATAGGCGATAATGTAAAAGGGATTGGAAATTATGCTTTCTATAATTGCTCTTCTTTATCCTCTATTACTATCCCTAATAGCGTGA
>JAZNQB010000297.1:0-11904 GCA_045589995.1 Paludibacteraceae bacterium | reverse complement strand
CACAGAACGACATGGCTACGATCCGACTTGTATCCGAGTAGGTCTGCATATGGTCGGATAAGATGTACGCAGACGCTATGAAAAGTGCCCATTGAGAGGTATCGTGCATCTTGTGCCGGTACGAGTTTGAGGATACGCTCTTTCATTTCTCGTGCGGCTTTGTTGGTGAAAGTGAGTGCCATGATTTGGCTTGCAGGTATTCCCTGTTGTAGCATATATGCTATGCGATAGGTAAGGACTCGTGTTTTACCAGATCCTGCTCCAGCCACGATGAGCGATGGACCGTCAATTGCCATGACAGCCTTGCGCTGTATTTCGTTGAGATTATCCAGAAAATGCATACTAATACGAATTGATGTGCAAAAGTACAAAAAAAAATTGACATATGCAAGCAGGGAGGGTTTGGTGGCAATACTTTTTTTTCAAAAAAAATTGCATATTCCAAAAAAAAGCAGTACTTTTGCAGTCGATTTATGTTACCTATTGAGTTTATAGATAATATGCACAAGGAGATGGGTAGCGAGGCCGAGTTGTTGCTTCGTGCTTTAGAGAGCGAACCTATCACGAGTATCCGACTGAATAGCAAGTTGGATGTACTCACTTTTGCCTGTGATACAGAGGAGGTTCCTTGGCATATTGATGGTTATTATTTGAGCGAGCGTCCTGCTTTCACATTAGATCCGCTTTTCCATGCGGGTTGCTATTATGTTCAGGAAGCGAGTTCGATGTTTATTCAGCAGGCCTTGGAGCAGTATGTGGATACAGATAGTATTGTATTGGATTTGTGTGCTGCGCCTGGTGGTAAGTCCACTTTGATAAGCGAGTATTTGGGTAAAGATGGTTTGCTGCTGAGTAATGAGGTTGTTCGTCAGCGTGTATTTATCCTGAGCGAGAACATACAGAAATGGGGTAATGGAAATACAGTGGTGACGCATAACACAGCCGCTGAATATGGTGAGCGTTGCCATCATCTCTTTGATTGTATTTTGGTGGATGCTCCTTGTTCTGGCGAGGGTATGTTTCGTAAGGATTTGAGTGCTCGTGAAGAATGGAGTACTCAGGCTGTGAAGCATTGTGCTGAGCGTCAGCGTAGTATTTTATCGGATGTATGGGATGCACTTAAACCTGGTGGTGTATTACTCTACTCTACTTGCACTTTCAATCGCGAGGAGAACGAAGATAATGTGCAATGGATATGTGAGGCATTGGGTGCTGATGTGCTTCCAATAGATTACGATGGCTCGTGGGGTATTAGCGAAGGTAGTGTAGGTTACCATTTCTACCCTCACCGTACGAAAGGTGAAGGTTTTTATTTGTGCGCTTTGCGTAAGAATGATAACGAGGAAGTGCGTACGGTGAAGATTAAGACGCCCAAGAATAGTCCTGCTTGTCCTCACCCAGAGTTCTTAGGTGCGATGCGTTCTTGGTTACAGCACCCCGAAGAATGGGCAATTCGCTATGTGGATCGTTTTGCAACAGCTTATCCTATCAAGTATAAGGAACTGATAGACTGGTTGTCCACCCAACTGACATGTATCTCTACTGGTTTTGGATTGGGAGAAGAGCGTGGTCGTGGTATTGCTCCTCAACATAGTCTGAGTATGGCGAAGGATCTTAACAAAGAGGCTTTTCCTACTGTAGCGTTGAGTCACGAGCAAGCACTTAGTTATTTGCGGACCGAGGCTTTGAACCTTGTCGATGTGCCCCTCGGCCTTTTGCTTTTGACTTATGAGGGCGTGCCGCTCGGTTTCGCGAAGAATGTCGGTAACCGCCAGAACAACCTTTACCCGAACGAATGGCGTATTCGTCATCTTTAGGCGCTTGTCCTAATTGCTCTGGCACAGGAATCTGTTCAATTTCTTTTTTCAAGAATCGTTCTATTCGTACCCAGTATTTAGCATCTTCCGGGCTGACGAGTGTGATTGCTTCGCCCGCATTTTCTGCGCGCGCCGTTCTACCTATTCGATGCACATAATCTTCGGGGTCATGGGGCACATCATAATTGATAACGAGTGGCACATCGGTAACATCTATTCCTCGTGAGACGACATCTGTAGCGACGAGTACATCCACTTTCCCATTTCTAAAGTCGAGCATGACTTGGTCTCGCTCTTTCTGCTCGAGGTCAGAATGCATGGCCCGCGCATCAATCTTAAGCGTACGCAGCGTGCGGGTAAGCTCTTTGACGCGTTGTTTCTTGCCTACAAAGACGATGACTTTATTCATTTGCTTACCCTGCAAGGTAAGTTGTATCATTCCAGTTTTCTGTGCTTCGAAAAGGCGCACTTGCATCTGATGGATAGTCTCTGGTGGTATTGAGACGGCAATCTGCACTTCTTTGGGTTGGCGCATGATAGCTTTCGCCATGCGCCGTATTTTATCCGGCATGGTAGCCGAGAACATGATTGTTTGGCGGTCGGCGGGTAGTTTGCGGACGATAGTCATTATATCGTCGTAAAATCCCATGTCAAGCATTCTGTCTGCTTCGTCCAGAATGAAATACTTGACACCTGAGAAATCGATATCGTATATATTCATTTGACTGAGCAGTCGCCCCGGTGTAGCAATGACGATGTCTGCTCCTTTCTGCAGCCCTGTCACTTGTGTTCCCCATGCGCCGTTATCCTTGCCGCCATAGATAGCGACAGACGAGAAAGGTACATAGAAACCAAATCCTTCCATCTGCTGGTCTATCTGCTGCGCGAGTTCGCGCGTAGGTGCCATGATGATCGCATTGAGTTTATTTGGGTCATGGTCGTCGTATTGCAAATTGGTAAGGAGCGGAAGTATATAGGCTGCCGTTTTTCCCGTGCCTGTTTGTGCGCAGGAGATGACATCGTGTCCCTGCAAGATGACAGGGATGGTATGCTCTTGTACGGGTGTACATTCATCAAAATGCATGTCCCACAGGGCATCTAATACTTCGTCTGAAAGAGGTAGTTCGTCAAAAAACATATTCTTTTAGTCTATTATTCTTGCTCATTGAGTGCAGCCAATAATTGGTTGATTATGGCTTGCATGTTCTCCGCGCCCATCAGTTCTGTGAACGCATTGACGCAGCGGGGCACATTGAGATTGATAAGCACGCCTCCCAAATCAAAGACTATATTTTTGGGCTGCATATTAGATTAATTCTTTTATTGATTTTAAACGATGATGAAACTGCATTGCATGTTGATGCCATTGTACAAAACCAAAAGGAAGGAGTATAGTACTTCCACCCATTCGAGAACCAAACTTTATATTTTCTGCATTATTTTTAATCTTCATCCTCACCTCATCCAACTTAAGCATGGTGTCACCATCTCTTTCGTCTTTAAGCATATTTTTATACCAAATAACATCAGCCCAGTCTTCCGGATTTTTTGCCAAACCGCGTATAAAACAGAAATCAAAAATTTCCACAATATTATCTTTAAACCATTGTAACAAAGCGAGTGGTAACTTTGAATCATAACGATTTAATGTTTCCGCTACTAATCTATTCCGTTTAACTTGATATGCTTTGTGAGTTATTGCATACTTCTTTAGGATTTCTCTCGCATCTTGATCAGATCCCCAATAAAGGGAGAATGCACGCTTTACTTCATTCGGTATCGTACAATTGTAGTGCAATTCGAAGCCCTTAATAAACCTATCTACATTTATTAAGAAAACTTGTCCTCCCATACTTTTTTTGATAGATATGTTCACATAAGTGCCATCTTCCATTACAAGTCGAAGATCTGGTTTAGCTTTCGTAGTATCACCTAAAATAGAAGGTATGTTTCTCTCATGTATCCCTCCTTCTGCCACACGATTTATTTTACCCTTTTTATGTGCACACCTCAGCAACTCGGCTTGCACCTGCGGATTAGTAATCACAAGAGTTGCAATTAAATCTTCATTTTGATGTCCGCTTAACTTGGCATGCTGCCAACCTTTTGCTCTGCTTCTTTTTGCCATAGTAATGCTCTTTTAAACATACATCTACTCGTTTTCTTGTAAATAGTTTTTTACTGCCTCCTTTATTGCTTGCGACAAAAATGTAGGCACTGCATTCCCTATCTGCAGATTTTTCTCAGACCTTGAACCATAGAATATATAATCATCTGGAAATCCTTGCAGTCTTGCTCCTTCTCGCGTAGAAAGGGGACGCGGCTGCTTGGGATGTACACAACGCGAGGACGATACACAGCCTAAATTTCTCGTAATTGTTGTACTAGGTCTATTCCACCATAATCTACAATAACAATTAGCAAATCCACTGGCAGGGCGGAGTTCTTCTGGCACATCTGCAGGAGACCCCCCATCTGGAAGCGCTTCCATCAACTTGACAAGATGTTCTCCATTTTTAGAGACATTATGATCTGCCAACAATTTAGGTTCCCTTGCACGCATTAACCTTTGATAGTCATTTTGAGGTGATGTTTCATATCTTGTAGCACTACCTCCATTCGTCAAGACAGGTAAGTCTGCCAAGGCTTCTCCTAAAGTAACATAGGGTTTTAATCCTTCTTTCTTCTCTGTTTCAGGATTATAATGTGTTGGTAACGGATACACAAATTCCCCTCCCATTAAAGTACCTACTAAAATCACTCGTTCACGAATTTGTGGAGCTCCGTAATCTGCAGCGTTAAGTAATTTTATATTCACATTATATCCTAATGAACGAAAGAGAGATATAATTGTTTTTATCAATTCACCGCCGCTCATAGACATCAACCCCTTTACATTCTCAAATATAAAGACTTTAGGTCTTACTTCAGACAATATACGATAGTACTCTTGAAACAATTTACCACGTGGATCATCAATTAACCTTTTCCCAACAGTTGAATATGCTTGACAAGGAGGTCCTCCAATCACCACATCCACATCTCCTTTTTTCAGCCCCAAATCTCTTGTCAAATCTGCAATAGAGAAATCCTTAATATCCATATTATACATTTTTACAGAAGGGTGATTAAGGGAATATGCTACAGCCATAGGATACAAAATCTCATTTGCAGCTACTATCTCAAAGGCCTTATCATGCGCAAAACCATATGATAACCCCCCCACTCCTGCAAATAAATCAATTACTTTGTATGCCATAAATTTCTCTAATTTTCATATAATTTGACCTATATATTCAGTTCTTTTCCATTAGAATATTTTTTGCATGAAGCGGCAGATATAATCTTGCCAGTTGGGCCAGGTATGTCCTCCTTGACTCTCGTAATAGGTATATTCTATATTATTCTGTTCCAGCCATTTGCGATAGTCTTGCAGTTGGTCATATAGAAAATCTTCCTTGCCCATACCAATCCAATAGAGCGGATGTGAATCCATCATAAGACGCACCTCTTCTTGCCAATTATCATACACTTCTGAGTGGTTGGGTGAGACTACTAATGCAGAGAAAAGTCCAATATACCCGAATTGTCCATGTAGGTAATGCGACACATGCATGGTATGGAAGCCACCCATTGACAGGCCTGCTATAGCTCTTTGTGCGGGTAGGTTGCTAACGCTATAGCGTTGCTCTACAGCCTCCATGAAGAGTGGGAAGTTTTTCTCCCAATATCCAGACATCTCGTATCCTCTCTCTTGTTCTCTGGTGAACTTACGCCAGTGTGCTGCGCCTTTCTCTGTATTGAAAGGTTCGCCTTGGGGAGTGATATTGGGTGCATCTATGAGTGCTTGTCTTTCTGCTGGCGGCATGCTACCTAAGAAATTATCGGGCATGACGACCACCATCTCTTTCACTGCTCCGCATTGGAGTAGGCTATCCATCCAATAGAGTAGATTACCCTGTGCAGTCCAATCATCTTCCGAGCCGTACATACCATGCTGCAGATAGAGCACGGGAAAAAGCTCTTGTGCTTTCTGCACGCGCTCGGTGTAGTTAGATGGTAGATAGACGCAACATGGAACTCCGAGTAATGTATCTCGCACTATTGTTCCTACTGTAGGCGGGGTGTTGGTGGATTGTTGTGTGCAACTTGATAGCATTATTGCAGTTACCCATCCAACGATTGCGATGAAAGATATTTTTTTCATATGGCGGTGATGACTTTATTTTTTGCAATTAGATTTACATTCTGCCCCATCATTTCTCCCAGCCTTCGAAGATCTCGGGTCCGTAGGTATTGTCCTCATTGGCATCGTGTAGTGGTGCCCATAGTTGTGCAAAGAATGGATTTTTCTTCGCCACTTTATCCCAATTCCATGGACGAGGTGCTTGTTTTTCTCCTTCGTATGGGAAAGGCATGTCGTATGGTGACCAGTGTCCACCGAGAAGGATGAGGCGTGGTGTAGCAGTGAAGGTTCTGCCTTCTGCATCTTCCCATTCCAATGGTGTATCCCAAATGACCGCTGCGCTGTTAGAAGTTAGACCGCTCTGCTGTTGGATGTTAGCTAATTCTTCTGCAGTGGTCAGACATTTACCTCCGCGGAAGGCCGCAGCTGCTTGCATATCTTCGATGGTGAATAGTTCTTTGGGTTTCTGCTCGTCGTAGCCATGATTTAAGAGTGTGTATTCATTGCTATTATGCGAGAGGTCGGTGTTTTTCCAATCGGGTATGGCGTTATACGCTTCGATAGAGCCGTAGTAGGCAGCGATGCGTTTTGCCACTTTTTGCTTTTGTTCTGGTGTGCCGTTGACGCTTTTCTTAATCCACCATTGTGTGCCGTGTTCTTTGCTGCACGCCATGGCGTACATTGCCAGTTTGACACAACGAGGGAAGAGTTTGGCTATTTTCGTTTTTGCAGCGAACTTGATGCCCATTGGTACGCTATCTTCTTTTGCCATTTGCTTGAAGTAGTCCTTAACAGGTATATTCGCACGGAAGTGAAGATAGTTCTCTAATTTATCGCCATCGATGTACCACATTCCATGGAAATTATGTGTGGTAAACCATTTAGCATTGAATATTTTCTCCGGTTCTGGACATCCGATACAATCCAGGAGTAGTTGCTCAAACTCATAATTTGACAGGCGGTATTGCTCTCCCGAACCGATGTTATAATAGTTTTTCCAAAACTCAGCAGGCACTTCTGGTCGGCATACGCGTTCCAGGAGTCGTCCACTATCTTCTACAGTAGCCCATTCGAGTACACCGCGGATAGGTACGTGGAACATTATTGGGTCGTAGTTTTTGAGGATAGCCGGGTATAGAATACCTGACTGGCGGAGACTGACCCATTGTTTGATACCTGAATCGGTGATTATTCGTTCAGCTTCTGCTTTGGTCAGTCCGTAGTGGTCGTATGCAGAGACGCATATTGGGTCACCTGTTCGTCCCCAATGTAGTGGTTCGCGTCTGTCACCCATCTGTGCTACCGAACCGATATAAACCACTTTGGGTTGCTTATCTTCAGGCTGAGCCAATACGGCTTTGGTGATATTCTCTGCTGCGGTTATATTTGTTCGGAGTGTAGCTTTCGGACGGTAGTCAGCTTGTGGTGAGACCATACCTCCCACATGTAGGACTATATCTGCTCCAGTGACGCCACGGAGGATGTCATTATAATTAGTTAGGTCGCCCCATATAACTTCTAGTTGTGAGAGAAGAGGTGCGAGTAGTTGTTTATTCTTCTCACTTGGGCGAGCAAGAATACGGAGATTGTAATTTTCCGGATAGCGCAGTATTTCTTGCATACCTGCGTATCCCATTGTGCCTGTGGCACCAGTCAGAAAGACGGTTGTCTTCATATGTAATAATATATTAAAAGTGTCGTTAAAGTGTTATTTCTTTCCTATTCCATCTACTAATTGCTGCCATTTTTGCTTTGCAAACCCCCATGTATCATTGATGAGTTGCACTCCCCAGTGGGTATTCTCTTCTGCTTCTTCGGCTTCGCGTGTTTGTGTAGATAGGATAGCATCGTTATCTGCGATAAGGAGTAATTGGTCGCCCGGATGCAACTCTGTTATTCCTGAAGGCACGAAGAAATCTTCTCCACGGCGAACCATAATAACCAGCACTTTTTCTGGAAAAACAAGGTTCTTCAGTAGGTTGCCATTGGCAAGCATTTCCTCCTTTATTTCCAATTCCGTAGCTGTTGACTCTACTTCTTCTGGTAAGTCGATGTCGAAATGCGTGAGTTTCTTGACTGCTATAGGTGGCGTAGCTAAACGCATTTTTTTAGCGATAGAAGACAATGTAGTACCTTGAATGAGTAGCGAAACGATGGTACAAAGGAAGACGATATTGAAGATAAGATTTGCCCCTGGAACATTGTTTGCCTCGCACATGATAGCGAAGATGATAGGCACTGCACCTTTGAGTCCAACCCAACTCAACAATGCTTTATCATTCGAGCGGAACTGCTTAAAAGGCAGCATACAGAGATAGACTGCCAATGGACGCGAGATGAATATCATCACAACGCTGATGATTAAGCAAGGTAGTAAAACTTCTAATTGGATAAGCTCGTGTGGGCGTACCATAAGTCCTAAAACCAAGAAGATAACTAATTGGCTTAGCCATGTGAGTCCATCAAAGAAACTGCGTGTTTGGCGCTTACGAGTGAACTTACTATTACCAATAACAAGTCCTCCAATATAGACGGCAAGATAGGGATTACCTTTGAGGTAGTAAGTGGCTGAGAAAATAAAGATACACGCGGTGAGCACCATGATTGGATAGAGCGACTCATTGCCCAAATCAGCTTTACGCATGATACTAACAATGCCCTTTCCAAAGACAAATCCCATGACAGCTCCCATCACTAATTGCACTACGATGTCTTGCACAACAGAGAGAGCAGTCACTTGACTACTTGTAGCGGTGATGATACCAATCATCGTGGTTGTCAGCACATAAGCCATTGGGTCGTTGGCTCCTGACTCCAACTCCAGCAAGGGGCGGAGATTATGCTTGAGTCCTATGCCGTTCGTTCGTAAAATAGAGAAAACAGAAGCTGAATCCGTAGAGGACATCGTAGATGCCATGAGCAACGCCATTGCAATACTGACACTTGTGACCGATTGTAACCAACCGAATACAAAATAGATGATTACACCCGTGATTGCCATCGTGAGCAGGACACCTATTGTGGCTAAGGTCAGTCCGGGTGCCATGACAGGACGAATTTCGGAGAGCTTCGTATCCAAACCGCCCGAGAAAAGGATGATACACAAAGCAATAGTGCCTATCGCTTGCGCTGAACCCACATTAAGCATATAGCCTACACCATCCTCTGTTATCAGACTACCGATTCCATCGGGTCCAAAAAGCATACCGACAGCTAAAAAAAGAAGCAAGGCAGGCACACCGAACTTATAACCGATTTTATCGGTAAATATGCTCGCAAAGAAGAGCATAGAAAGCACTAAAAGGACCAATTCTACTTGCATAGAGTAATGATTTGATGGATAAGTTACTTTTTCTTCTTGAGCAGGAACTCATCGATGATTTGAATCATATTCTCCTTTGGATAGAGCCCTTTGAGAATCATTGGTTTCCCTTCTACAGGGATGTACAGTACTTGTGGAATAGAACTGATGCCAAACGCCATTGCCAACTCGCGTTCGCGTTCTGTGTCGGCTTTGTAGAAAATAACTTGGTCACAATAGGTCTGACTTAGTTCTTCCATAATAGGTGCGAGGCGCTTGCATGGTCCACACCAAGTGGTATAGAAATCAATGATACAAGGTTTATCGCCTTTGTATTTCCATTCCTTGGAAGTCTTATAGTCAAAAATGCGTTCGCGGAACTGCGCCGTAGTAATGTAAATCACATCTTCTGCCATCACCGATGTGCAGACAAACAGGATGAGTGCTAAACTAAATAATTTCTTTTTCATATCTATGTTGGTTTTTATATACAAATTTGGAGCTAATATTTGTGGATTATTTTATATTGTTCTCTATCAATTTTTTTAATTCTTCTTTACTTGGCAAAATGGTTTGATACTTGCTCGCAAAAATTTGGTTATTGTTTTCTGGCAAAGTAATCTCTACCATAGCATCGCTTTTATCCGTGCATAGCAGAATACCAATCGTTGGATTTTCCTCCGCTTCTTTCACAAAGCGGTCATAATAATTGACATACATCAACATTTGCCCTAAGTCTTGATGCTTGAGTGTGCCGCGTTTTAGATCAATTAACACAAATGCACGCAGTAAGCGATTATAAAACACGAGATCTATACGGAAATGTTGTTCATCAAATGTAAAACGCACTTGACGCCCTACAAAGGTAAAGCCTTTTCCCAATTCCAATAGGAAGGTTTGCAAGTTATCAATCAACCGCTGTTCTAATTCACTTTCGTTGTATTGTGGCAACTCTGGCAAGCCAATAAACTCCAATACATATGGATCTTTCACAATGTCCTTTGGTGTGTCTATGACATGCCCTTCATATGCGAGCGCTTTCACCCCCTCTTTATCACGACTCAATGCTAACCGCTCATACAACGAACTATCGAATTGGCGTTGCAATTCACGCAAACTCCAATTATTTTCCTTTGCTTCAATCTCATAGAAACGGCGTTCTTCTGGATTGGAGATACGCATCAATTTAAGGTAATGCGACCAGCTAAGAGTAAAGTCACTTTCAGATTCTCTAGACACTGTCTGGAAAATTTCATCCTTAGAATATGTAAGATAGAACTGGCGCATATTTGCTAAATTCTGCGCAGAGAAACCTTTACCAAACTTACTTGATAATTGTTCAGACAGATGTTTTAACAATTCGGCTCCATATTCAGCGCGCTGTTCACCTTGTTGTTCATCTTCAACAATCATGCGTCCAACTTCGTAATAGGTATAAACCATCGTTGTATTAACTACAGCAATAGTTCGTTTTCTTGCTTCATTGAGAAGTTTCTCAATGCGTTCTGCCAGCTTACTGGATACATAATCAGATTTATGAATAAGTGTCATAAGAGTCTTTTGTCATTTTTGTGCGCAAAGGTACAACTTTTTTTGCATATATGCAAGTTTTTATTGAAAAACAGCAAAACTCTTGCGTATTCAAAAAAAAAGCAGTACTTTTGTGGTCGCGATTGAAGAAGCTTTACACAAACCGTGATTGTAGAAGATTTACATAAAGCCGTGTTAGAGAGTGTTTGCCTGTATGAGCAGACACAAGTATGTGCATTGGTGGACGAGCAAGTGGCGCATAGATGGCAGCAGATGGTATCATTGGACATCCCAACTCTCATCGTCCATGGAGGAGAAGATATCAAATCCATAGAAGGGCTGAAACAAGTATGGGATTTCTTGCTCGCGCATCATATTACTCGGCGCGGTGTGCTGATATGCGTGGGAGGCGGAAGCATTACCGATTTGGGCGGCATGGCAGCAGCTACATATAAACGCGGCATTGACTGTATTCATATTCCCACCACTCTACTCTCTATGGTGGACGCGGCGACAGGAGGGAAGACGGGTATTAACTACAACGGCATGAAGAATATCCTCGGCACATTCCACACACCCGTAGCCACATTGATTGATACCGACTGGCTCACCTCATTGCCTATAGAGCAGTTACTTAGCGGTTTTGGCGAAATGCTCAAGAATGCCATTTTATCCGATAAAACCGAGTGGAATAGACTATTGGCTTACGACTTAGACACATTCGAAACACCATCGCTTGCGCCCCGAATAACATGCAGTTTGGCTATCAAAGAAGCGATAGTAAAAGCCGACCCTCATGAAGAAGGGATACGCAAAGCACTCAATTTTGGACACACTTTCGGGCACGCCTTAGAAGCATTGAGTGAAGGACAAATAGCACATGGCTATGCTGTGGTGTATGGCATGATAGCAGAATTGTATCTGAGTGACACGCTACTGGATTGCCCCAAAGAGCCTTTGCAGCAGATGACACAACTGATGCTTCATTATTATGGCCGTCCACAATGTAACTGTAAAGACAGGGAGCGCTTGATTGCATTTATGCAGCAAGATAAAAAGAATGAGCGCGC
>JAZNQB010000296.1:0-2170 GCA_045589995.1 Paludibacteraceae bacterium | reverse complement strand
CCATTCTTTTTTATAAACTTTACCTAAACTTTATGGTCTTTGTAGTATGAAACCTCTGAAATCGTGTATCTTTGTCGGTTCGAATATCTTTATGTCGCGGGCCGGAGATTTCTGTGGCGCTTTATATTCGCCTTGATTGGTAATAGCATTTGTACTTATTAAGTGAATGTCTGAACCATTGCGGGTTTTTCCTATTAGTTCCCAATCTTGTGTGCCAATAGTCAATGTACCTTCTGCAATGAGCCATTCGGTTACAGGTACCAAGTAGTTTTGTTGGAAATAGGACAAACTTGTGTAGTAGAACATGGAACCTCCAATAGAGAACGAAGTATCATCACGATAGCCAGCATATGCAGAATTGGGCGTCATACTAGTATTGAAAGTATAAGTCCCTGCCGGAAGCGTTTTCTGGTTGAGTTCGGTAAACAAGTATATTTCAGCAAATGGAATGCAAGTGGTATTATTCACACTGACATTTTGTGTGGTATTATATGCTTGAATAACCCAATAGTTAAAACCATACTCGGGGTAAGCAGAATAGCTAGCAGTGGCCTTAGTCATACTGATAGGCATGGACATATAGTCGCTTGGTCCTGCTGAAGCACTTGGTTCTGGATAATAGTCGGCAACTGGATACTTGGTAATACCGCCATGCTTGATATCTGCACCTCCATTTGATCCAGTTACCACAGGGCGTTGCTCTGCTTGTACAACAGGATTAAAATCTTCGGACAAGAAAGCAACTACCATACAGTTCTCTGGTTTCCAATCTTTTTGCAAAGTAATCGCAAAGGCTGTCGAATAATGACGCTTCTCATTTACGGTAATGAGTTCTCCAAGGGCGTTGCTTAAGTAAGCACGCACAGCGTTGGTGTGCCGAAACTCTTGCCAGCCAAGGAAGGTATTATAGTAATCGGACTGGTAGTCCACCATGCCTGATTCTTTGATTAAAACAGTTAGTTTCAGGTTGGGGTAATCCTCTTTGCAAATGTCGCCGGAAACGCGCACAACCAAATCGCGAGTAGAAGGATCATATTCATTCTTAATCACAATAGAAGCATATGTGGTAGATGCGAATTGGCTCTTGGATATTTCTGGCAAATAGCCGGGATGGAAGGTGACTACAGAACCGCTCTCTGTTTGGGTGCTTTGGCGGTTGATGGACATTGACGGTGCACCCTGTACTTTGAGTTGGTTGGTAATTTTGCTGCTGCCCGGAACGGAAAAATTATCGCTTTGATATCCATAATGATGGAGGATGGTTATCCAATTGGAATCGTTTTGAACAAAATCACTAATGCAATCCATGCCATACGGACAATAGCCGCAATCTTGACCTGTGAACTCTTCGATAAGATGTTTTTTAGGAAAAGAGTTAGGAATCGTTGGGTTTTTCAATCCTGGATCGCAAGAGGTCAAAAGCAATGCAATGATGCTTGCTTCGAATAGAAGAATTTTCTTTTTCATAACATGAAATATTTAATGACTAATATGTTGAATTTTCTTTCCGTTGATGATATAAATTCCAGATGGAAGTTCGGATAGTGATTTGTTCTCTAATTGCATGCCGCTAAGCGTAAAAATGGTATTTTCTTTTGGGTGTGAAGTAACTTGGTCAATACCTTCGGTTTTATAGATATAATTCACAGATAGTGTGCGACTTTCTACTCCATCGTGAAAAATATATTGTACCTTTTCGTCGGAGTTTTGTGCCGGTCTGTAATGTACATACCAATTCGCTACTCCGTTTGGAGTGTAATACAAAGTCTCGGTGCTTTGTTGGTTGCCAGGGGTGCATCGTTCGCTACAACAGAATTCGTCGTCTAAGTTGGCCGCAGAACGAGTGATAGTTACCGTGAGTGGGGTGATGGATAGAAGGTTTCCGTATATACTCATTTGATATTTCCCTGACAGGATATCTTGTTCGCCTTCAGTGATAGTTAATTCCAAGCCTTCAGCTGGAATTTCTCCGTGACCTTGTACGCTCACAATCAGTGCGTTAGCATATTGCGCCACGCAGAGCATAAGGGCTAAAAATAATGTGTTGATTCTCATAATTTATTTGGGTGTTATTTTTGTTTGTGCTGCGTTGAGTATTTCTTTTGTTTCTTGGTGTAATAGCAGTGTGATGATATGGCAATTCTCTATTTTGCATTGGTTGGGAATCTGT
>JAZNQB010000295.1:0-5822 GCA_045589995.1 Paludibacteraceae bacterium | reverse complement strand
ACTAAACGGTTAGACGGAGTGCGCGGTTAGGTAGTGAGTATTTACTTCACTTCTTGTCCTTGCATGGTGTAGGTCTTACCATTGCGGAGGATGAGAACCTGACCGTCTTTAATCACCTTTGTACTTTGTACTTTGTGTCCTTGTAGTTGATCTATATCTGTAGAAACATTGCCACCTGTAGTGACAAACGAGATGGTCTCTGTTTGAATAGCATTTCCACTATTATCTTTTGCAGTAAGAGTCAAGTCGTAGCCTGTACCGCTATCCAAACCGGTAATAGTGAATGAGAAACCTGCGTTTTGTGTCTGTGCAGGTACACCGTTACGAGAAGGAGCGTTGAAAGCAATAGAGGTCAACTGACCATTCGCATTAAAAATAAGAGTACATACGATATTTCCATCTTTGTCTTTGATAACCAATTCGTAACTTGCAGCGCCGTTAACGGAAGGCCAAATAACATTGGCTTCGTTTTCTGAAGGAGTAACCACAATCTCATCTGTAGTCACATTATCAGAAGAAATACATTCTATGTACTTGAAATTACCCCATACTGCATCCACCATATAGGCCTTTTTACTCTCACATGGCACATACAAGAAGGCATTATAATGCGAAAAAGTAGATTCGTTTTCCGTAACAGGAGGCGTGGTTGCATAGCAATATACATCCACTAACTTATTGCAACCATTGAATGCATCATATCCAATATTTGTCACGCTATTAGGGATAATAACAGAGGTTAAAGAAGAGCAACCATTGAAAGCATTTTCTCCAATGCTTGTCACGCTATTAGGGATAACTAAATCTTTCACTAATTCACCATTTAGATATAGTTTGTGGGCGTAATATAGAGGATTAGCACTATAAACTCCAAAATCAATATTACACCAAGCAGCAAGGTCAGTTATGTGCACAGAGGTTAAAGAAGAGCAATAATAGAAAGCATAATCTCCAATACTTGTCACGCTATTAGGGATAGTGACAGAGGTTAAAGAAGAGCAACCATAGAAAGCATACTCTCCAATACTTGTCACGCTATTGCCAATTGTCACAGAGGTTAAAGAAGAGCAACTAGCGAAAGCTGCATATCCAATGCTTGTCACGCTATTGCCAATTGTCAATGATTGAATAAACGGAGCATAGGTATAGTTCTCAGAGAGTGCACCCTTTCCTGTAATATTGAGTGCCATTGTAGTCGTATCCAATGTCCATGTTAGTGCGCTATCTTTACCACATTTACCGCTCAAAGCATAATCAAAAATAGCAGTAAAAGAAAGTCCCTCTTGTAAGACGAACGAACGAGGGTTATCTGTATTTCCATCAGACCATTTTGTAAACTTATATCCGCGATTAGGGATAGCTGTAACAATCATCTCATCGCACATATTTTTAGGTAGTATTATTTTACCTGCATCCTCAACATTGATCTTTGTTTCTATATCGTGTAACGGTTTATATATGATACGAGATGCATATGCGGACCATGCCGTTTTATAAGCATCGAGTGTGCCACAAGGAACATAGATTGGACAATTATTGGTGGAAGTAAACACGCTATTGCCTAATGTTGGCGGCGTTTCTGCTTCAATCGTCACAGAGGTTAAAGAGGAGCAATTACGGAAAGTCTCCTCTCCAATACTTGTTACGCGATTAGGAATAGTCACAGAGGTTAAAGAAGAGCAACCATAGAATGCTCCCCATCCAATACTTGTTACGCTGTTAGGGATAGTGATAGAGGTTAAAGAAGGGCAATAATAGAAAGCACCATTTCCAATACTTGTCACGCTATTAGGGATAGTGATAGAGGTTAAGGAATCGCAATCATAGAAAGCCCATTCTCCAATACTCGTCACGCCATCGTTGATGATTACTGATTTGATAGAGGAACTATAGTCGTACCAAGGGGTATCACCATAATAATCTGCCATTACGCCAGTGCCGATAATGGTGAGAGTTCTGTTGGATAATGTCCATCTAAGATTATCACCACAAGTGCCAGATATTGTATATAAATCTTCAGATGTACAACGAGCCCAACACAAGTTCTTTTGGCGCACATCAAATGTGATGTTAACATTAGCACCCGTTGTAAGATCAACATTACCATTTTCTGTGTAAGGGAACCATAAATCATCTACAAGTTGTAGAAGATAAGAATCTTTATCCCAACTCGGTTGCTCTATAATAGCTCCATCAGCGCCCTTCAAACCGCTAAGTACTTGATAGCGTTTACCCTCAGCACACTTGAAGTTGTAGTAGTAAACAGGAACTCCCAACTCTTGAGTTTTAGCTTCATTTAATTGCATTTGTTGAAATTCCCAATATGTCATATCACCGATGAGGTAAGGTACTGCGGAACCATCGCAACCATCGCTAATAACAGTGATAGTGTAGTTGTGATAAACAGCAGTACAAGGGTTAGCATTAGCTTTCAATGCATTAATAATGAATACGTTTGGCGCATCTTTGGTGTATCCTACAAGGTCGATTTCACGAGAGAAACCTGGCACTACAGTTACACCACCACGGATTACGGTAACATCACCAACTTGATAATCCCAGTTAAAGTTTCCATCTTGGTCCAATACAACTGGTTTACCTTGAATACCCTTTCCACTTTGGAAATCAGCAGGAGTCTCGTCATTAACTGCGAGGACATACCATCCATCGTAACCTTCTACTGGCTCGAACTTAGCCAATGTCTTTACATCGGTAATCCAAGCGTCATAAGTGTCTCTGTTGTAAGTACCAGGGAATACTACTTGGCTACAATCTAATTCTGCAGGCACAAAGATACATACGCAGAGTTGACCTGGCTCATAGTAGTTTGCGAGCACTGCATCAGAAGGAACTACATCCCTTGCTGCAAATGTTGTTCCCACGCTGGCTATCAGCGCAAGGAATAAAGTAAAAAGTTTAGTTTTCATATTATTATAATAAGTTTGAAAGGTTGTATATTTTTTCTTTAATTAACAAAGCAACTTTTAGAGACTGCATTTTGTAAGAACGGGTTAATTTCGCTATAGTCGATTTTCTTCTCCCATTTGAAAAGATGCCATTCTCTTCTAATTCTAAATATAAGGAGTTGATATCTTCTGATGACAATTCTGTTTCTACTAACTCGTTATGCTTTTCGTCAAGGGGCATCTTAAACCAATAATTAAAGTCTATTCCCAAATTTTGAATATGCCAATTTTGCTCAAGTTGCTCCTCTGAGATGGCTCTCCCTTGACTACATGGTGAAATAGCAAAAAGCGGATGAATGAAATGTGCTTCATTTTTTTTCAGACGATATATATAATTGTTTGAAAAGAAGTCCCAATTTTTAACAATTTCTTCCTCTACATCGCCAGGAGTTGCAATAGCTACTCGAATGCTCTTTTCTTCTCCGTTTGTTAGAGGAATAAAAGTGTTGAAACTAATTCTCATATCCGCTGTTTTGAATATAGTGGCAATGGATGGAACCGAAGAAGATGGATAAACTGTTCCTTTATTATTGACATTTGAGTATTGAAGATGCACATAGTTGTTTTTGTCCACATTTTTATACAACAAGTAAATAAGGATACGTAATGTTGTTGTTTTGCCAACATTATGCTTACCAAAGAGTGTTAATTTTGCTAACATAATTAATTAGATTTTAGTTTTGCCTCCACTTTATTATTTGGCTTTCGGCATTCTCCGATATATAGTTAATTAGTATCTCAGACCGCTTCGCTATCCTATATTTCTAGAATTCGAGTTTTTGGGGACATACACAAAAAACGCGGATTTCTTTCTATTGCTTATCCGCTTCTTGAGGTCGTAGGAAAAACCCGTAATGTCGAATAAGCAATGCAGAAACCCACGCTGCGTATATAAACACTCACGCACATACCAATATAAGGTACGTGCGGGCGCAAAATACACCCATGAGCATCTACTACTGCCTCGTTTTCGAACATTACTTTTTGAAATTTCCTACGTTTCAAGAAGTCAAAAACAAGCGTTAGTAAACGCCAATCAATATGTCTGCTCCCTCACCCTGATTTGTCCACGCAGACACCCCAGCGTGAGTTTGCGCTGCAAAGGTAGTAATAATTTTGCAATTATGCAAGAGTAGTGCAAATAAAAAATGCCATTTATGCGGATTTTGCATAAATGGCAGATGATTTTCGGGCTACTGACTACTGATTGTTATTTGAAGAGCCAGAGGATGGAGTGTTGGTAGATTTTTTCGAAGTGTGTAGCTGCTTCGAGTGGGAATCCCCAGACGAGTGTGGCGGAGTGATTAGAGTTTTTTGTTCCTATGGCTGCCGGGCATCGCATATCCAGATAGTTAGCCACGACTTGTGCCTGTTCGCTTGCAGGCATTAGTGCCTGTGGTGCGGGTGAGAAGAGTTGGTCTGTATTGGGTTCTAATACAACCTTAAATCGCTCTCCATTGACGCCATGCACCTTTCCTGATCGTGTTGCGTTCTTGGCATAATAGCGTGTGAGCGTGTTGGTTTGTAGCCATTGCTTATCTATTTGGCTGATATGGTCACTACTGATGAGTAGTTTGCCTCCTTGTGTGAGGTAGTGTGTGAGTGCGTCTTTGAGTATAGGTGGCAGTGGTTGTCTTTGTCTTCCGCAGACAAGGTCGAGGAAGAGGTAGTTGGAGTCGATGGTGGCGAGTGCCGGTGTGGTGCTGACATAACTGATATTCATTTTTTTCAGCACATTGCCGTGCAAGACGCTATAGTCTCTGGTATTGCCGATAGTGATTTCTCCTGCGTGGTCTCTATATGATGCTCCCCATCCGCAGTTATCATCGTTGATCCATTTGCTTTGGCGTGTATAATCCCATTGCTGTCCGATATATGCGCATGTGTATCTATCTTCGCACGCATATGTGCCAGGCACAATTCCCGCATAAGTGGAGTCTGCGAACCATTCGGGTCCGTATGTGTCATCAAAGGCATCGATGATGAGTGCGATAGGAGCTTTTCTTTTATTGCTGATGTATGCGCTGATGGTTGGGCTTGGGAAACTGAGTCCTCCTTCATTGCCAGCTACCACATAGCAGTTGTACTGCACACCCGGTTTGAGCGGTATGGTATATTGTGTATCTTCCACTTGCTGCACTTTCCATTCACCTCCGTTCTCTTGTGTATAGAGTAGGTAGTATGAGGGTGTGGCTGTGTGTTCGAGTGTGTCGGTGGTAGGTGTCCATGTGATGCATCCATTGGGTTGTATGGCTATCTGCTGTACGGGGAGTGGTTGCACGATAGCAGATTGTCCATTGAGGTATCGCAGTATGCCTTTGTAGATAGCTCTGGCGGCAGTGAAACGGAATTGTGGGTCTAATCCGTATTGCATATCCGCCATATTCTTATGGCTTAGTAGTTCCAGGATGATACTTGGTACCACGGGTACGCGCGATTCGCAGTAGTTGGCTTCGAGTAGTTGTCTTCTGGTCCAATGTGGTGCGATGGTCCGTAGGTCGTTGACGACCTGTGTTTGTATCCAGTCGGCGAGTTCTCGATTGACAGTTCGTCTATCTTGTCCGTTGGCTAAAGACTTATTGCCCTCGTCGTCATGTGTGGTGTAGATGCATAGTGTTCCGATGATAGTGGAGTCGTTTTCGCTATCTAATCCATCGGTGTGTAGCGCGAGGCATAGGTCGATAGGTATGGATTGCGATAGGTGGTTGACCCACAAGGTTCTGCATTTCATGTCATCTTTATACTCGTCTCCGTCGTATAGGTTCCATAGTGTGGAGTCTATTTGTTGCTCCATCATCCAGTATCGTGCTCCTTCTGTCCATCTGGGCATACCTGATGGTCCTCGTTGTGTATGTT
>JAZNQB010000294.1:0-2202 GCA_045589995.1 Paludibacteraceae bacterium | reverse complement strand
CGGGAAGATAGGTAACGCGAACACAAGACCTCCACTGAAAAGTGGGGGTCATTTTTATATAGATTAGGTAGTAAATGGAACACAAATGTTTCACTACTCCTTACTACTATGGTAATGAACTTTCCCATACGATAAAAAGATCACTCTATTGAGTGATCTTTTTATAATACAATTATAGAGCGCGACCAATTTGGTAAAAAATCCAATACAGTATGGGCAATAAAATTGCTAAGCCAACACCGATCTGTACCAGATTCCGTGCGACAAATTGTGTGTCGTTGCCGGGTGATTCCTCACCACAATGTGGACACACTTTCGCATTGGCAGAGACATCTTTTCCACAGTTTCTACATTTTGACATGTTTTTCACCTCCTTTACAATATTATATCTGTATAACAGATAAAAGTCAATATCTGTAATGCAGATATTGCATAATATTACTGAGGTGATTTTATGCAGTTTAAAAATCTTCGCGGCATTAGAGAAGACAACGATATTAAACAAAAGGAGATTGCAGCATACTTAAATGTTTCGCAGAATACATATTCTCAATATGAGACAGGCGTTATTTCTTTGACTGCTGATATACTTATTAAGTTAGCGGATTATTATAATGTTAGTGTTGATTATTTATTAGATAGGACTAATAACCCTAAGTTACTTAAATAGATAGTATTTTTGGCGTATATTTATGTGTTTGAATTGATGATAGTTAGGTATCTTGATTTTTAAGTAGATACAAGGTATTAACCACCGCAGTTATTTGCTTAGGTTGCTGTATCCGGCGCCGGCGACACTCCCGTTGCTCCTACCCGTATAGATAAGTATCGCGAACACGAGAGGGTCAGGAAAATCCTGGCTCTCTTTTTCTATAATAGTAAACCTCACTACCTAAGTAGTGAGGCTTTTTATAAATCATCAATATTTCACTTTTCCCGGAAGACCCATCGTTTCTGGGCAATAAATGTGAATAGAAACAGCGCGCACATTACCATACCGTAAATCAGCGCGCGAAGGATCGTCCGCTCTGCGCCGATATGGAAGAGCGTGAAAACGCCGTAGGTAAGTGCCATCTGCGTAATTGCGTTGGGAATTGCAATCATATAGTACTTCAGCAGGGCTTTTCCGGTAGCAACATTCTTTTGAAACACCAATTTTTTGTTGATAAAGAAATTGCAAAGGGAGGAGATCAGACGGGCGATGGCGGTGGGAATCGCTGTCAAAGCAAATCCGGTCAATACACTTTGTAACAGATGGGATGCCAGCGTAAACAATCCTTCATCCAGGACAGCGCTGACCATAGAACTAATGGAATACCGAAAAAAATTCAGCAATAAAGGCTTATAAGTCTGCCAGGATTCCCGCGGGGATGAAATAATACTGACGACTTTGGACAAAAATGACATAGCAATTCCTTCTTCATGGGTATTTTTTATATTATAACACAATTTCACAGGAAAAGATAGTACTTGCTATAATCGGTTTGACATATATTGGGAGACTTGTTATAATACTTAAGTCCGCAGTAGACAAAATATAATGAAACGCAAGGTGTGATTTTTATGGATAAACTGATTTTGTTCCAGGGAGATTCCATTACCGACTCTTCCCGTCACAGAGAATTTGATGACGGCAGAGGTCAGGGCTATGCTACGATGGTTTCCGGTGAATTAGGTGCAAATTATCCTTATCAATATCAGTTTTTAAACCGTGGCATCAGCGGAAATCGTAGTGTGGACCTGCTGGCTCGCATTAAGGAAGATATTATCAATCTGAAACCGGATTATTTGAGTATTTTGATCGGCGTGAATGATGTTTGGCACGAACTGGACCGCCAGAACGGTGTGAGCGCAGAGAAGTACGAAGTCATTCTGGATATGATTATTGATGAAGTAAAGACAGCACTGCCAAATATCAAAATTATGCTTTTAGAGCCTTTTGTGCTGCCTGGCAGCGGCACAAGGGAAAATCCCGCCATACCCGGTCGCAATTTTGAACTGTTTGATAAGGAAGTGCGTCTACGTGCGGCTGCCGCCAAACGGATTGCAGATAAATATAGCCTGACTTTTGTGCCTTTGCAGGATGTGTTTACAAAGGCCCAGGCCGATGCGCCTTGCGATAACTACTGGCTGAAAGATGGCGTCCACCCCACTGCTTTTGGTCATACTCTGATTAAGCGGGAATGGATTAAGGCATTTGAA
>JAZNQB010000293.1:0-12880 GCA_045589995.1 Paludibacteraceae bacterium | reverse complement strand
ATGCAGTTAGCAGGGGATACGGATGGTATTTTTCCTGGTCAGTTTGTTAATATCCGTGTAGAAGGACAGTTTTTGCGTCGTCCTATCTCAGTATGCGATGCGCAGGATGGACAATTGACTATTGTGTATAAGATAGTAGGTGTAGGTACAAAGGCGATGAGCGAATGGGTTGCAGGAGAAACTGTGGATGTGCTGACGGGTTTGGGCAGCGGATATGACCTTTGTAAAGCAGGCGAAAACCCATTGCTGATAGGCGGCGGTGTGGGTGTGCCTCCGATGTATATGCTTGCGCGCCGATTGCGTGAGCAAGGAAAGGCGGTGCGCGTAGTATTGGGGTTTAATACGCAGATGGAGGTGTTCTACGAGCAAGAGTTCCGCGCATTGGGATGTGAAGTGATAGTGACCACAGTGGATGGTAGTTATGGTGTGAAAGGGTTTGTGACGAATGCTTTTGATGGCAAACAGTCGTTTTATTATACCTGTGGTCCGCTGCCGATGATTAAAGCAGTGTTGAATGCGTTAGGAACGGAGGGAGAGGTGAGTATGGAAGAACGAATGGGTTGTGGTTTTGGTGCATGTATGGGATGCACGATACAAACTACCCAAGGACCCAAACGCGTCTGCAAAGAAGGGCCAGTTTTTGCAGCAAACGAATTAATGATAGAATGAATAGATTAGAAGTAATATTATCAGGTAAAGTGCTTGCCAATCCTATTATACCTGCATCGGGTACTTTTGGTTTTGGCGATGAGTTTGCTGAGTTATACGATATTAACTGCCTGGGTGGTATTTCCTTCAAAGGCACTACTCGTGAGGCTCGCTACGGCAACCCCTTACCTCGTATCGCTGAGTGCGGCAACTATGGTATGATTAATGCTGTGGGACTCCAAAACCCTGGAGTGGAACATGTGATTGCCCACGAATTACCTCGCCTCAAGAGCCACTACAATGGTTGCGTCATTGCGAATGTGAGTGGTTTTTCCGTGCAGGATTATGTAGAGACTTGCGCATTATTAGATAAGGAAAACATAGATATATTAGAGGTGAATATCTCTTGCCCGAATGTGCATAACGGCGGTATGGCATTTGGTACCAGCCCTGAGGCAGCTGCAGAGGTGACGAAGGCGGTTAAGGCGGTGACAACTAAGCCAGTATATATGAAATTATCGCCTAATGTAACGGATATTGTAGGAATAGCTCAAGCTTGTGAAGCGGCGGGTGCGGATGGTTTATGCCTAATCAATACCGTTTTAGGTATGCGTATTGATATTCGTCGTCGCCGTCCTGTGATTGCAAATCGTTATGGCGGTTATTCAGGACCTGGTATCTTCCCATTAGCATTGCGCATGGTGAACCAAGTGGCGCGTGCAACCTCATTGCCTATTATTGGTTGTGGTGGCGTAAGCAGCGCAGAGGATGTGATTGAGATGATGATGGCAGGCGCGACAGCCGTAGAGATAGGAGCAGCTAACCTTACCAACCCAATGGTGGCGAAAGAAATTATCGACCGCTTACCATCGCTTATGGATGAACTGAAAATAGAAAAACTAACAGATATAATTGGAATAGTAAATCATGAATAAAGATGTAATCATTGCTTGCGATTTCGCTTCGGCAGAAGAGACCTATCGCTTCCTTGACAAGATGGGTGAAGTAAAGCCTTATGTGAAGATTGGTATGGAGTTGTATTATGCTGAAGGTCCTGCTATCGTGCGCGAACTCAAACGCCGCGGACATAAAATTTTCCTCGACCTCAAATTACACGACATACCTAATACCGTCAAGAAAGCTATGTCTGTGCTCTCTCGCCTCGATGTAGATATGTGTAACCTCCATGCAGCAGGCACTATCGAGATGATGAAAGCCGCTGTTGAGGGTCTCACTCGCGCAGATGGTTCTCGTCCTATCCTCTTGGCAGTTACTCAACTCACCTCTACCAGCGAAGAGCGTATGCACAACGACCTCCTTATCCAAGGTAATATTGGTGATGTTGTGGTTCATTATGCCAAGAACGCACAAGTAGCTGGTCTGGATGGCGTGGTTTGCTCTCCACTCGAAGCAGGTATGGTGAAAGAGGCATGCGGCAATGACTTCTACACCGTTACTCCTGGTATCCGCTTTGCGGACGGCGTAGTAGGCGACCAAGTGCGCATTACTACTCCAGCCAAAGCGCGCGAGATTGGTTCTGATTTCATCGTTGTAGGTCGTCCAATCACCGCTGCAGAAGATCCAGTAGCAGCCTACCAACGCTGCGCAGCAGAGTTTTGCGAGGAATAATTAAAAATTAAATTCATAATTCAAAAGTATATGAAACAACGTATCGCTGAAGATTTGCTTAAGATCAAAGCAGTTTTTCTTCGTCCTAACGAGCCATTCACATGGGCGAGTGGAATTAAGAGTCCTATCTATTGCGACAATCGTCTTACTCTGAGTGATATTCAAGTGCGTAATGATGTAGAGAATGGTCTCGCTCAATTGATAAAAGAACACTATCCTCAAGCCGAGGTGTTGATGGGTACCTCTACAGCTGGTATTGCTCACGCAGCCATCGCTGCTACTATTCTCAATCTCCCTATGGGATATGTGCGTAGCGGCGCTAAGGATCATGGTCGCGGTAATCAGATAGAAGGCAAACTCCTTCCCGGACAGAAAGTGGTGGTAGTAGAGGATTTGATTTCTACAGCAGGCAGTTGTATAGAGGTGGTGAATGTACTTCGCGAGGCGGGCGCTGAGGTGTTAGGCGTGGTAAGTATTTTTACTTATGGAATGCAGAAGGGACTTGACCGCTTGGCTGCCGCAGAGGTGAAGAATATCAGTTTGTGCGATTTGGATACCTTGGTAGAAGTAGCAGCAGAGAAAGCAT
This sequence comes from Paludibacteraceae bacterium, assembly GCA_045589995.1. Classification (GTDB taxonomy): domain Bacteria; phylum Bacteroidota; class Bacteroidia; order Bacteroidales; family Paludibacteraceae; genus Colicola. The sequence goes on along the minus strand of JAZNQB010000293.1, from coordinate 10,017 downwards.
ATATTGCTCCTGAAGATAAAGAGCGATTGATACAATTCCGTAACAACCCTTCCGATGAGAGTTGGATGAAATAACGATACGACATGAGACACTTAATAGACCCTACGGATTTGACCACGAATGAAGTGGATGTGATTATCAATCGCGCATTGGATATCATCCATAATAAGGAGATGTATGCAGAGGCTTGTCATGGCAAGAAACTCGCTACACTCTTTTATGAACCCAGTACGCGTACTCGCCTCAGTTTTACTGCTGCCATGATGGAATTAGGCGGTAATGTATTGGGCTTTTCTGATGCGAAAAGTAGCAGCGTTAGTAAAGGAGAGTCGGTGGCAGATACTGTACGAGTAGTCAGTTCGTTCGCAGATATTGTTGCTATGCGTCATTACAAAGAGGGAGCACCACGCGTGGCATCTGAATATAGTACTATCCCTATTATCAATGCAGGGGACGGAGGTCATTCACATCCTACACAGACACTGACTGACTTGCTGACTATCCGCAGAGAGTTAGGGCATTTTGATAATCTTACTATTGGTCTTTGTGGTGACCTTAAGTACGGTAGAACAGTTCACTCGCTTATCAAAGCGATGAAACGATACGAGGGAGTGCAGTTTGTGCTGATATCTCCATCTGAGTTGCGACTACCGGATTATATGAAGCATGAGTTGGGAGATAATTACAAAGAATTTTCAACTATTGAAGAGGCAATGCCTGAGTTGGATGTGCTCTATATGACGCGTGTGCAGCAAGAGCGTTTTGCTAATCAAGCAGATTACGAGCGCCTTAAAGACTCTTTTATCTTAGATACTGATAAGATGAAATTGGCGAAAGAGACAATGATTGTTTTGCATCCACTCCCACGCGTTAATGAGATAACGATGGATGTAGATAAAGACCCACGCGCAGCCTATTTCCGCCAAGTGGAGAATGGTAAGTATGTGCGCATGGCGCTTATCTATACTTTACTCTCGTGGAGAGATGAGGAACAGACGCATAAAGTGGATTCTTTTGTTACGGAGCAGTCTTGTAGCAATCACCGTTGTATTGTGACAACAGAATGTGTGGAGAAAAAAGCATATGTGGATGCAGATGGCATAGTGCGTTGTTACTATTGCGATCACGCTTTACTATAAGAATACTAATAACCTATTAATAGCCTAATAATAACCTAATAATAACCTAATAATAACAGTCTATATTTATGACCGACCGTATTTTACAAGAGGGACTTACATTCGATGATGTATTGTTGGTCCCTGCTTATTCAGAGGTGCTTCCTCGTGAGGTTGACCTCCAGTGCCAGTTTAGCCGTAATATTCGTCTTAATATCCCGGTGGTATCCGCAGCGATGGACACAGTTACTGAGTCCAAGATGGCAATTGCTATAGCGCGCGAAGGAGGTATTGGTGTTATTCATAAGAATATGTCTATCCAAGCGCAAGCGGCAGAAGTGCGCCGTGTGAAGCGTGCGGAGAACGGACTTATCTCGGACCCGATCACTATCACTGCAGAGCAAACTGTGGGCGACGCAGAGCAGTTGATGCACGATAATCATATTGGCGGCATTCCTGTAGTAGATGCGGAGAATAACCTTGTAGGTATTGTAACCAATCGTGACCTCCGTTTCGAAACGGATTGGAATCGCAAGATAGGTGAGGTGATGACTCGTGAGAATCTGATTACTATCAATTCTACCAGCAATGAAGTTATCATGGCTGCATTGCAAGCGCATAAGGTAGAGAAACTGCCTGTGGTGGATGAGAATGGTAAACTTGTGGGGTTGGTGACATACAAAGATATTACCAAATTGAAAGATTTCCCTAATGCATGCAAGGATGCCAAGGGTCGTTTGCGTTGCGCCGCTGGCGTGGGTATCACTCCTGATTTTATGGACCGTGTAGATGCGTTATATAAAGAAGGAGTGGACGCGGTGGTGCTGGATTCTGCGCATGGACACTCCAAGAATATTGTGAATGCGCTCCGAACTATCAAGAGCAAATATCCTAACTTGGATGTAGTGGTAGGAAATATCGCCACTGCTGAGGCTGCTAAATACCTTGTGGAGAATGGAGCTGACGGTGTGAAAGTGGGTATTGGTCCGGGTTCAATCTGTACGACGCGTATCATTGCAGGCGTGGGTGTACCTCAGTTGACGGCTATTTTTGAAGTAGCTGCGGCTTTGCAAGGAACGGGTGTGCCAATGATTGCAGATGGAGGCTTGCGCTATTCGGGAGATATAGTGAAAGCGCTTGCAGCGGGTGGCAACTGCGTGATGTGCGGTTCTATGTTCGCAGGTACAGAAGAGGCTCCTGGCGATACGATTATCTATAATGGTCGTAAATTCAAATCCTATAGAGGTATGGGTTCTATCGACGCGATGAAAGCGGGTTCAGCCGATAGGTATTTCCAAGGCGGAGAAGAGAGCGTTAATAAATTGGTGCCAGAAGGCATCGTGGGTCGTGTGCCCTACAAAGGCCGCGTGAGCGAGACAATATACCAATTGATGGGCGGTTTGCGTTCCGGTATGGGATATGTGGGTGCGCATAACATAGCAGAACTACAGCAAGCTAAATTCGTACGCACTACTGCCGCAGGTATGGCAGAAAGTCATCCACATGATATTACCATCACCAGTGAAACGCCTAACTACACGAGAGGTGTGTAATATACTCATTTAGTTCAAAATAAACACTATTATACAATGCAAAAAATCATCATTCTCGATCTCGGATCAGAAACAACCCAAGTTATCGGCCGCCGTGTGCGTGAGTTGGATACATTCTGCGAGGTCCTTCCTTACAACAAGTATCCAGAGGACGACAAGGATATCATTGGTCTTATCCTCTCTGGCGACAAGGATGCCGTAGAACAACCTGAGGTGCTTGAGAACACGCTCAGCCAGTTCTGCTCTTGCATTCCAGTACTCCATATTGCCAAAGGTGAGCAACCATCGGTAGAGGAACTCAAACCATTTGTGTTAGATACTTGCCATAGTGTTCAAGACTGGACGCCGGCTAATTTCGTAGAAACGACAGTTGCGCACTTGAAAAAGCAAATAGGTACTGACCGTGTTATTCTCGCGCTCTCTGGTGGTGTGGATAGTTCCATCACAGCAGTGCTTCTCAACCGTGCTATTGGCAGTCAGCTCACATGTATCTTTGTTGATCACGGATTGCTTCGCAAAGATGAGTTCGAAAATGTGCTCCGCGACTATGAGTGCCTCGGCCTCAATGTGATAGGTGTGGATGCTAAAGCTCGTTTCTATGGTGATCTTGCGGGTGTGACTGACCCTGAGCAAAAACGAAAGATTATTGGTCGCGATTTTATCCAAGTATTCGATGAGGAAGCAAAGAAGATAACGGATGCAAAATGGTTAGGTCAAGGTACTATTTACCCAGATATTATTGAGTCAATCAACCACTCTGGTAAGGTGATTAAATCCCACCACAATGTAGGTGGTCTGCCTAAAGAGATGAACCTCAAGCTCTGCGAACCACTCAAACTACTCTTCAAAGACGAAGTGCGTCGTATAGGTCGTTATATGGGTGTGCCAGAGCACCTTATCGGTCGTCATCCATTCCCAGGTCCGGGTTTAGGTGTGCGTATCCTCGGCGATATTACTCCTGAGAAAGTGCGTATCCTCCAAGAAGCAGACGCTATCTATGTGAATATGCTTCGCGAATGGAAAGATGAGAACGGCGTGGCATTGTATGATAAAGTATGGCAAGCAGGCGCTATCCTTCTCTCTACCGTGCGTAGTACTGGTATGAAGGGAGATGTGCGTACCTACGAGCATCCTGTGGCTCTCCGTGCCGTGCTCTCAGTGGACGCTATGACTGCTGACTGGGCGCGTCTGCCATATGAGTTCATGGCTAAGGTTTCCAATGAGATTATCAATAAGGTACAAGGTGTGAACCGCGTATGCTATGATATTTCCGCTAAACCACCCGCAACTATCGAGTGGGAATAATTTTATAAATACAATACATTATGAAAGTAGGCGTAGTAATGGGTTCTACAAGCGATTTGGAGGTGATGACTCCTGCTATTGAGACCCTTCAACAATTTGGAATAGAAGTAGATAAGCGCGTGATTAGTGCGCATAGAGCTCCCCATGAATTGATGAAATGGGTAGAGTCGGCTCGTGAACGCGAACTGAGTATTATCATCGCAGGAGCGGGTGGCGCAGCACACTTAGCTGGAGTGATAGCAGGTTTGACTACACTGCCAGTGATAGGTGTGCCTATTCGCAGCAAGACTTTAGATGGATTAGACTCGCTCTTGAGCATCGTACAAATGCCTGCAGGTATCCCTGTGGCTACCGTGGCAATCAATGGGGCAAAGAATGCAGCATTGCTGGCAATCGCTATCCTCGCATTGCAGGATAAAGCATTGTTGGAGCAGTTAGAGTCTTTCCGTAAACAACAAACCGAGAAAGTAGTTAATACCGTTATTTAGTGCCGCAGGCACGAAAGTGGTTGCCTTGGCAACGTAAATGGCCTTCGACGTGAGCGCAGCGAACCATCTTCGCGCAGCCACCATTCGTGAACAAAGTGAACCATTAACGTGAATAAGAATTATGAACAACTATAGAATTTTCGTAGAAAAGCGTCCTGCATTTCAGGTAGAAGCTCGTAGTCTTATGAATGAACTCAATGAGAATCTACAACTGAATATGCAGTCACTTCGCTACATTAATGTATATGACCTTTTCGGCTTTACACCTCAGTTGTTAGAGCAATGCCGTTACACGGTGTTTGGAGAAACGGTAACGGATACAGTGGAGGACGAGTGTGACCTTTGTGGTAAGAAATACTTGGCGGTGGAGTATATCCCCGGCCAGTTTGACCAACGCGCTTCTTCGGCTGTGGACTGCGTACATCTGATTGACCCTGAAGCAAATGTGGAAATCCGTAGTAGTCGTCTGCTCATCTTTGATGATACTATCTCCGACGAGGAGATGGCGAAAATTCGTCACTATTATATCAATGCCGTTGAGTCACGTGAGAAAGACTTGTCTCTACTGCAACAAAACCAAACGACAGAAGTCAAACCTTTGGCAAAGTTGGATGGTTTTATAGATATGACTCGCGAGGAGTATGCTCCTTTCTGCAAGCAATGGGGATTAGCGATGAATGCCGACGACCTGCATGAGGTGGTTACTTATTTCCAAAAAGAACAACGCAACCCCACCGAAACGGAATTGCGTATCCTCGATACCTATTGGTCAGACCATTGCCGTCACACCACTTTTACCACTATCCTTGAGTCCATCAAGGTGGATGACTCTTTCGTCAAAGAGGAGATAGAGAGCACCTTGGGTATGTTCCATGATATCCGCAAGGAATTAGGTCGCACAGAGAAACCGCTCTGCCTCATGGAATTGGCTACTATCGGTGCACGCTATTTGCGCAGCAAAGGATTGCTGGATGATATGGAGGTGAGCGAAGAGAATAACGCATGCTCTATCTTTATTGATGTAGATGTGGATGGTAAGCAAGAGAAATGGTTGCTTCAATTCAAGAATGAGACCCATAACCATCCTACTGAGATTGAGCCTTTCGGCGGTGCAAGTACCTGTTTAGGTGGTGCTATCCGCGACCCATTATCTGGTCGTGCGTATGTCTATCAGACCATGCGTGTAACGGGAGCGGGCGATATTTATAAACCTGTGGCTGAGACTATACCGGGCAAGCTGCCCCAACAGATTATCTCACGCAAGGCTGCAGCGGGATATTCCAGTTATGGTAACCAAATAGGTCTGGCTACTGCGCATGTGCGTGAGATTTATCACCCATCCTATGTGGCTAAACGCCTCGAAGTAGGCGCTGTAGTGGGTGCGTCGCCTGCCGCTAATATCCGTCGTGAGAGTCCAACACCTGGCGATATCATTCTCCTTTTAGGTGGTCGTACAGGTCGCGATGGCATTGGTGGTGCAACGGGCTCGTCCAAAGAGCATACCGAGGCATCGCTTGAGTCTTGTGGCAGCGAGGTGCAGAAAGGTAATGCCCCGGAGGAACGCAAACTGCAACGCCTTATGCGCCGTCCGGAAGTGACGCGTCTTATTAAGAAATCCAATGATTTCGGAGCGGGAGGTGTCAGTGTAGCCATCGGCGAACTCGCAGACGGATTGGATATCTATCTCGATCGTGTGCCTACCAAGTATAGCGGTTTGAATCCTACCGAACTGGCTATTAGCGAGTCGCAAGAGCGTATGGCAGTTGTGATAGAAGCCAAAGACCGCGAAGAAATGGAGCGTTATTGCCATATGGATAATATTGAATATACCCATGTGGCAGATGTAACAGACACAGGCCGCATGCGTCAGTTCTATAAAGGAGAACTTATCGCAGACCTCACGCGCGAGTTTATTGATAGTGCGGGAGCAAAGCACTTTGCCAAGGCGGCTATCTTACCAGTAGAAGAAAAAAATCCTTTTGCGCAGAATATCCAAGGTGTAACACTGGAAGAGAAAATGGCAAAAGTCATGTCTGAAGCCAATGTTACCTCGCAAAAAGGATTGATTGAGAACTTCGACGCTACGATAGGTCGTAGTACTGTCTTGATGCCTTTTGGTGGCAAGACGCAATTGACGGAGAGTCAAGTGAGTGTACAAAAACTGCCAACAGATGGCTATACCAATACCGCCTCTATCATGGCGTTTGGCTACAACCCATTCATCGCCGAATGGAGTCCATACCACAGTGCTGCGTATGCGGTGGTGGAGGCATGTACCAAGGTGGTGGCAGCGGGCGCCGATTATAGCCGTATGCGCTTCTCTTACCAAGAGTATTTCGAGCGTATGAGCAGTGAACATGCTTATGGTAAACCACTCAGCGCATTGTTGGGTGCCCTCAAAATGCAAGTGGCATTCGGATTACCAAGTATAGGTGGTAAAGACTCAATGTCGGGTACCTTCGAGCAGATAAGCGTGCCACCTACTCTTATCGCTTTCGGTATCACTACTGTGCCAGCAGATAAGGTGGTGTCCCCGGAACTGAAGAAAGCAGGTAATAAGTTATACCTCATCAAGCACAACGCATTAGCGAACTATATGCCTAATGTGGAGCAACTCAAAGCGAACTGGACCTACACAACCAATGCTATTCAATCAGGTAATATATGCGCAGCGTATGCACTTGGTTTTGGTGGATTAGCTGAGGCACTCGCTAAGATGAGTTTTGGTAATGAACTCGCAGTAGATATTCAAATCGCCGAGAACGAACTATTCGATTATAATTACGGTTCTATCATAGTAGAGGCAACCGAAGATCTCACTTTGCCAGCCGCACAATATCTCGGTACAGTGCTTGAGGGTACTCACCTTATTATTAATAACGAGCATATCTCCCGCGAGGTATTGCTGCGTGCGTGCTGCACTCCATTCGAGAAAATATACCCATCCGCCGTTGAGGCACAGCATAAGGAATTGATGCCAGAAGGAGTTAAGCCTATCCTCGTCCCCTCCCTAAAGGGAAACGAGTTGAACGAGGATTTAGGAGAGGCTGCTCCTATCGTGTATATCCCTGTTTTCCCAGGTACCAATTGTGATTACGATAGTGCAAAAGCATGGCGTAAAGCGGGAGCAGAGGTGGAGACGACTATCTTCCGTAACCTTACGAGCGAAGATGTGCTCAGCAGTATAGATGAGATGGTAGAACATATCAATCGCTGCCATATACTGATGTTCGCAGGTGGCTTCTCAGCGGGTGACGAACCAGACGGTAGTGGTAAGTTCATTGCAAATGTGATTAATAATGCCAAAGTAGGTGAGGCTATCACAGCCCTCATTGCTCGCGGTGGTCTTATCCTCGGTATATGCAATGGCTTCCAAGCATTGGTAAAGAGCGGTTTGCTGCCTTATGGCAAACTCGGTATGGTTACTCCAGACTCACCAACACTCTTCCGCAATGATATCAACCGCCATATATCGCAGATGGTTACTACCGTTGTATCAACGGTCAATAGTCCATGGTTAAGCGGCATGCAAGTGGGTGATACACACACGATAGCAGTCAGTCACGGTGAGGGTAAGTTCGTGGTGAATGAGGAATTAGCCAAACAACTCTTTGAGAACGGACAAGTAGCATTCCGCTATGCTAATCCCGCTACGGGAGAGGCAACGATGGAAGCGCCATACAACCCGAACGGCTCGTATTATGCTATCGAGGGTATCATCTCCCAGAATGGACAGATACTTGGTAAAATGGGACACACCGAGCGTTTCGAAGAAGGAGTATTCACCAATATTGCAGGCAATAAGTACCAACCATTATTCGACAATGCAGTAAAATATTTTCGTAAGAAGTAATAACATCTAACATCTAATAAACAATAATGGCACAACATTATGAAGCAGCCGGCGTGAACCTCGAAGCCGGATACGAAGTAGTAAGTCGTATTAAATCACATGTTAAAAGCACCAACCGCTTTGGTTCAATGGGTAATATTGGTTCCTTTGGTGGAATGTTCGACTTGTCAGCATTGAATATCAAAGAACCAGTCCTCGTGAGTGGTACCGATGGCGTGGGCACCAAACTCAAACTTGCTTTTGCAATGGACAAGCACGATACCATCGGTATCGATGCGGTGGCTATGTGTGTCAACGATGTGCTTGCACAGGGGGCTGAACCGCTTATCTTCTTGGATTATGTGGCTATCGGGCATAATATCCCTGAGAAAGTAGAGGCTATCGTGGCTGGCGTGGCAGAAGGTTGCCGTCAAGCAGGTTGCGCCCTTGTGGGGGGCGAGACAGCCGAGATGCCGGGTATGTACGGCGATGGCGAGTACGATATAGCTGGTTACACCACAGGTGTAGTGGAGAAATCACAACTCATCGACGGCAGCAAGGTGGCTGTAGGCGATGTGCTCGTGGGTATCTCTTCTTCGGGTGTGCATAGCAATGGTTTTAGCCTCGTGCGCAAGGTGGTTAGCGATGCAGGTCTGGACCTCCAAACCGTCTATCCGGAACTGAGTGCAGACAAGAAACTCGGCGAAGTGTTACTCACTCCTACGCGCATCTATGTGAAGCAAGTACTGGAGGTAATCCACAACTGCGATGTACACGGCGTGGCACATATCACCGGAGGTGGTTTTGATGAGAATATACCTCGTATCTTGAAAGAAGGGCAGGGCTTCAGCGTGCAAGAGGGTTCTTGGGAAATACTCCCTGTATTCCAATGCTTGGAGAAATGGGGCAATATACCTCACCGCGAGATGTTCAATATCTTTAATATGGGTATCGGTATGGTGATTGCTATGCCGGCAGCAGACGCAGAAAAAGCCATTGCTATCCTCGCTCAGCACGGCGACAAAGCCCAAATAATCGGAAAAGTCATCGAAGGAGAAAACGAAATTATTTAAGTTCCTAAGGAACGAAAAGTGGTCTTCGACGAATAGTGGTGCCGTAGGCACGAAAAGTGGTCGCGTAGTGATGTAAATGGTCTTCGACGTAAGCCACCATTCGTGAGCCGAGGGCGAACCATTTTCGCGCAGCCATCATTCGTGAGCCGAGGGCGAACCACTTTCGTGCAACCACCATTCGTGAGCGCAGCGAACCATTAACGTGAGTAAAACGAACTAAAAAAAACAGAATTATGAGCATGGTATATAATTTCGAAGAATTGGCTATCTGGCAATTATCTAGAGAGCAAGTTCGGAGTATATATTTATTATTCAGAAACAATAATGATTTTGGTTTTCGCGACCAGATTCAACGTGCTGCAGTTTCGATAATGAATAATATCTCTGAAGGTTTTCAGAGAAATAAATTCGCAAAAGATAATAAGCAGTTTATTAATTTCTTGAACATTGCATATGGATCGTGTGGCGAGGTTCGCAGCATGTTATACATAGCAGAGGATATAGATTATTTATCAGCTGAAAGTTCTAAAGAGTTACGAGATAAGATTATTGAAATAGAGTGTAAAATAGAAACACTAATAAAAAAACTACAATAAAATATACGCAACGCCATCATTCGTGAGCCGAGGGCGAACCACTTTCGCGCAG
>JAZNQB010000292.1:0-3457 GCA_045589995.1 Paludibacteraceae bacterium | reverse complement strand
CGCGCGCTATCCAGTCGCAGCGCTTTGCGGGTAGTAAACTGGTACATTGCAATGCGATGATGAGTTCAAAGATGGTACGCCAATACTGCGTTTTAGACAATGAATGTGATAAGTTGCTGGAATTGACAATGACTAAGTTGGGTCTTAGCGCGCGTGCGTACGATCGTATATTAAAGGTATCGCGCACGATAGCCGACCTTGACGGTAGCGAACAAATACAAAAGCAGCATTTGCTCGAAGCCATCTCCTATCGCTCATTAGATAGGAATACTTGGGCTGTGTAAGATTCTATGTGAAAGTAATTGTAATGAAAATAGCTGTTTTTGCATCTGGGACGGGTACTACTTTGCAAACGCTTATAGAGCAGCAAGCGCAGTATGGTTATCAAGTATCGCTTGTGGTGGCTAATCGTGCATGCATGGCGATGGAGCGAGCAGAGAAACATGGTATTCCTGTATTATTATCCAAGAACTGGGAAGAGATAGACCTGTCATTGCGTCAATACGATGTAGAACTTATTGTCTTAGCGGGTTTCTTGGCTATCATTCCTCAGTGGATTTGCGCTGCATGGGAGAAGCGTATTATTAATGTCCACCCCTCTTTGTTGCCTAAGCATGGTGGTAAAGGAATGTATGGCATTCATGTGCAAGAGTCTGTATTGGCAAGCAAGGATACTATAGCCGGATGTACAGTGCACTATGTGAGCGAAGAAATAGATGGCGGCGCTATTCTTGCACAGGCAATGGTGCCTGTATTAGCGCATGACACACCAGAATTGCTCTCGTTGCGCGTGCAGCAACAAGAGAAAATTCTTCTGCCTAAAGTGATAGGAGAGTTAGCGAAGATTAGTGAATAAAGAGCAATTCTCTGTATTTCGGTAACGGCCATAATTGGTCGTCTATCACCATTTCTAAATCGTCCACATGCTGGCGTATTTCTTCCATTAATGGCACTACATAGTCATGAAAAGTGATGGCACGCTCGCGCTGGTTGTCTATGTGGTTTGCGCGCGCGCGTTCCTTATTCATATTATTCACCTTGGCTGTAATGGCACTCGTGTGATTTTCAATGCTTCGGATGAGTAAAATATCTTGTTCGTTTAGTTTTTCTGCTTCGCTGGCACTGAAAACCTGTTTGACGCCTTGCACATTCTGTAGCAATACGGTTTGATAGCGTTTTGCAGCAGGAAGGATGTGATTGATAACCAAGTCGCCCAATACGCGTGACTCAATCTGCAGTTTCATGGAGTAGTTTTCCCATTTTACTTCGCAGCGAGAATGTAGTTCTGATTTGCTTAGTACGCCTGTGGAGGTAAACATCTGTATGCTGCTTTTTCTAAGGTACTGGTCTATCATTAGGGGCACACTTGTTTCTGTATCTAATCCGCGTTTTTTAGCTTCTTTCTCCCATTCTTCGCTGTAACCATTTCCGTCAAAGCGTATGTCTTTACATTCTTTGAGGTATCGCTTGATGACAGAAAAGAGTGCGCGCTCTTTAGCTTCTCCTTTTTCAATGAGTGCGTCCACTTCTTGGCGGAAGAGGTTTAATTGTTCTGCCACGGCTGCGTTGAGGGCTAGGATAGAAGCACCGCAGTTGGCGGATGAACCTACTGCGCGGAACTCAAAGCGATTGCCAGTGAAAGCGAATGGTGATGTGCGGTTGCGGTCTGTGTTATCTAAGAGTATCTCGGGGATGTTGCCTACGCCTAATTTCATTTCTTTCTTGGCGTTGATGATGATTCCTTTGTCAATATCGGCGTTTTCAATTTTGTCAAGTGCGTCGTTGATTTGTGAGCCTAAGAATACTGAGATGATGGCTGGAGGTGCTTCGTGTCCGCCTAATCGGTGTGCGTTGGTGGCTGAGGCGATGGACGCTTTGAGTAAACCGTTATGTCGATGAACAGCCATGAGTACATTGACAAGGAAGGTTACGAATTGTAAATTCTGGTATGGATTTTTACCTGGTGCTACGAGGTTAACTCCTGTGTTGGTTCCCAAGGACCAGTTACAATGCTTGCCTGAGCCATTCACGCCACCGAATGGTTTTTCGTGGAGGATGACACGAAATTGGTGGTGGTGTGCGACCTGCTCCATGAGTGACATTAGTAGTTGGTTGTGGTCGCTACCTAAATTGGCTTCTTCGTAGATAGGCGCTAACTCAAATTGGTTGGGTGCGACTTCATTGTGGCGTGTCTTGATGGGTATGCCCAGTTTGAGAGATTCATTCTCTAACTCTGTCATGAATGCCAAGACGCGCTCGGGAATAGTGCCGAGGTAGTGGTCGTCTAACTGCTGGCTTTTGCTGGCGTAATGCCCCATGAGTGTTCTGCCGGTCATGATGAGGTCGGGTCTTGCGTTGTAGAGTGATTCATCAATCAAGAAAAATTCTTGTTCCCAACCCAAATAAGTATATACTCGCTTTACATTCTTGTCGAAATAGTTAGCAACGGCAACGGCTGCTTTTCCTACTGCGCTGATGGAGCGGAGGAGAGGTGTTTTGTAATCTAATGCTTCACCCGTGTAGGCTACGAAGATGGTAGGAATACATAATCGGTCGCCTATGACGAAGGCTGGTGAGGATGGGTCCCATGCGGAATAGCCTCTCGCTTCGAAAGTATTGCGTATTCCACCATTGGGGAAAGAAGATGCGTCTGGTTCTTGCTGGTATAATACAGAGCCTGAGAATTTTTCTATTGCCTTTCCAGTGGTATCAAAATCAAAAAAAGCGTCATGTTTCTCTGCGGTGCCGCCTGTGAGTGGTTGAAACCAGTGGCTGTAGTGTGTGGCTCCTTGCTCCATCGCCCATTTTTTCATGCCGATAGCTACGCTATTAGCTATGTCTCGACTCAATGTTTTTTCGTTATCCATTAAGTTAAATAACTCCTCTACTACATTACTCGCTATGTATTCTTTCATTTTCTCGCGCGTGAAAACATTCTGCGAGAAGATAACACTTCCTCTATGAACAGGTGTTATTTGTTTCGGTTGGTGCGACCATGATTCTTTGAGCGCTTCAAATCGGATGTTTGTCATAAAAATGGGTTTAAAATATGCTTGTTTTTGTTTTTAATCGGATTGTTTTATGTTTTAGACCGCAAAATTACTGCTTTTTTTGTTAATAACCAAATATTTTTGTGTATTTTGCGTATTTTTGCCAAAAAAACATATTGATTTTCTGTAAAGTCAAAAATACAATTCTATTTTTATATACTTTTTTGTGTATTTACACTTGCATATACGAGAAAAAAGTTGTACCTTTGCACGCAAATTAAAATTTGCATCAAACATGGCGACTAAGCGTAACATAGTGCGTATTCCGGCTCTTGTGGACCTTCATGTCCACTTTCGTGAGCCGGGTTTTTCGTATAAGGAGACTATCCGTACAGGTAGCATGGCTGCCGCTGCGTCGGGCTACAGCGCAAAGTCGGAGGCCAAGCGGTCTTAGGAAGACAACCAAC
>JAZNQB010000291.1:0-1892 GCA_045589995.1 Paludibacteraceae bacterium | reverse complement strand
TCCAAGGGATGCCTTGCCAGCTTAGGCCATCGTATATACTCAAACTACTCTGCCTGCTGAACTGCTCTGCCCATCTGCCTCCTGGTGCTACATATAAGCGGTCGTGTGCTATGTGAAGTCGATAGCCAAAGTTATTCATAGGACCTTCCGGTCGGAAATGGTCATTCCCGGCGGAGTTGAGTCTAACGAGACCTTGTCCTTCTTCTGCCAGCCAATAGGTACCATTGCTGTAAATGGCATCTGCAGCTACATATGCACCTGTTAGTCCTGTCAGTTTGTGCTCTTCAGTCAGACGAAGCAGACCGTTGTTGCGCTGATAGGTAAGCAGTTGCCCTCCTGACACATGTATCCATTCTAACTTATTTGGTACTACTTGTATCCATTGGTTTCCTTGTCGCATGTAGAGTGAGTCATGCTGCAGAGTGTATAGGCAGTTATTGAAGACAACCGCTTGCTGCACGCGTTCGCAAGGAAGTGCAGTCTCTTTCCAGAATGTATAATCGACGAGGTTGTCCGTCAGTGCCGCGCTGAAGACGCGATTATCGGAGAAAGCGTATAGAGAGTCGCCCCATTCTACTATTTGTTGTACAGGGATGGATGATGCTTCCGGACCTATATAATAGGTTTCGGTCACTTCAGCTTTGCGTGGGTTGATGGCTACTATACCGAACGACATGCCTAAATAAGTATGCCTCTTGCCTACTGTGATGCATTGGATATCCACAGCCATAGAGCCTGCTTTGAGGAAAAGGTCTGGCATTTGGGTAATATTACCTTCTTGGTCCAGAAGGTCAATGCGTCCGTCTTCGTAGCAGATGATGAGTTGTCCAGAGGCATTATCATAGGCTATGTGAGCTATGGTGCTGCCAGTCAATCCGTTTGACTTATCAAAATATTCGATTGTCTCACTCCTGCGGTCCACGGCGTAAAGTGAGCCGTTACCGATAGCAAATATATAGTTTGGTGTAGCTACGATCTCCGTGGGGTTGTAGTAGGAGAAATGCAAGCGCCATTGCTGCATCACTCCCGGCTGCATGTCTTCCTCTTCTTTTTCGTCGTCCCAACTATATATCTTCTCTGCAAAGGGGATGTATTGTGCTAATCCTTCGCCGGTACCTATATAGACGATGCCTTGTTCATCGCAGGCGAGTGAGAGAATGCTATTTGCAGGTAGTGCGGAGTTGTCAGTGGTGTAGTGGGCTGTTATCTGTGTCGCATCTTCATTTAAAACATAGACGCCAAGGGTCTTTGTTCCCACCCATATTTGTCCGCTTTTGTCTTGGCAGATAGTTTCCACCCATAGTTCGGTCATGGGGTTCTCTCCATTGGTATCCATCAGTTCCGGTCGCTGGCACTGATCGGAGTCGAAATAGCCGGTAGGATCAAAGATAGCCACGCCTTGGTCGGTGCCCATCCATATGTTTCCTTTCCTATCTTGTGTTATACACAAGATGAACTCTGGTTCGAAGGAGTGTCCTTTGGTGCTCACCCAAGTGTTACGCCCAATGGCGCGGTCGTCGGAAGCATCGAAAGGTGTGCCGTTGTCATCCAGTAGGTACAAAGCGGTGAACTTACGAGCTACGGCTATCCATTTCTGATTAGGAACCTGGTTGTCAATGACGAGTCCGCCTGGAGTCTCCAAAGCAATCGGTTCATTATCAACGATGAGGGGCAGTCCGTGCCATTCTCCGTATTGGTCGATACATACGAGTGGATAGGGTACTGCACCGCCATTGAGCATCCAGAGGGTATGGACTGAGTCGTATGTAGCATAATCAACTCGAGTGTAGAGCGAGTCAACACCCTGTATTGCAGAATGTAGTGTGTTATTGGCAGCAGGCAGGTGATGGGCTATGCATTGCTTGCCTTGGAATTCATATAGACCGGTACCG
>JAZNQB010000290.1:0-4420 GCA_045589995.1 Paludibacteraceae bacterium | reverse complement strand
GTGGACAATGAGACGGCGCTTCCCGTGTTCTGCGGCATCGTCAGCGAACTGAAATAAATCGGGAAAACGCAAATAAAACGGCACCGCGCATTCTGACGGAAAATCCGTCCGGATGCGCGGTGTTTATGTATTTTAATATGTTACGGTGAATACGGGGCGGTCATGCTCCGCACGGTAGGTGTCAAATTCCGTATGTTCTTCATAGAGGGTGATGCGCGCTCCTTCAGCGGAGGACGGACGCAGCCCCTTCTTTACGGAAAAATAAAGTGTGTCGGGACAGTGGGAGGTCTTTCTGGCGCATGCTTCGGTGAGGTCAAACCGCGAGCTGTCCTCGTCCACTTTCCGGGAATCAACGGTGACGAACACTTTTGTGCGAAGATAAACAACATCAGCGTCTGTCATCGCCGCGCCGTCCGCTCTTGTAAACGCAATCCGCACATAGGCGGCGGTTGGATTGTTGACGAGAACGCTATACCGGGTAAGATTGACATAATCATACTCAAACGGCATTACGCGGATAAAAGTCTGTTGCGCGTCATACATGAAATACATCATCTTGTAAGTCGTTCCGATTAGATTGCAGCTCACAAACTGTTCGAGGCTGATATATCCCTTTGTCCGGCACCTGACCGTGCTGGCAGAATCCTGACCATTTCCTGCGCCGATTGTTCCGATCTCAATCTCGCTGAAAGTTGTCGAAAAATGGTTGCTCTCGATGTTGGTCAGGCTTGCGTTTTCTGCCTCTTGGGCGGCGATCTCGCCATTTATAACAGGACTGTCGCCGGAGTGGTAAACCCTGACCATACCGGAGATCGCTTTGTAATCCTCGTCCCCCATCTGGGCGTTGCTCTTAGAGAACGCGAACCGCACATAAACCGCATTGGAATAGTTTTTCAAGAGTTCGCGGTCAACAAGTTCGCTCACAAAATTGCTTCTCAGCCGCTTAATGTATGTCTTATTCGCATCGTAGAGGAACACAATCATCCCATATGCGGTATCCCTTGTGTTGCAGTACCACAATTCATCAATCGGGATATAGCCATTTGTCCTCGCTCTGGTAGTTGTGGTCGATGGCCCATCCTGTCCAGACGATCCGTCTATTGAACCTGGCCCAATGTTCACATAATCCAGTACAGGCAATTGGCTCTTTAATTCTGCAACATCCTCACGGGCTTTGCTATCTGCGAGTTTATAATCCGTTCCTCCATAGTTGATAGTGTCTACAAGGGATTCACTCATTTATTCACCCCCGTGTGGCTCTTCAATGACCAATTTATGACCGCTGATATAGATTCCGTAATTATGCTGTTTGGCTTGCTCTGCCGCAGTCTTTGCCTCGTCCGCAGCAGATTCAGCTTTATCAGCAGCAGTTCCCGGGATGGAGCGTACCAATCCAATGCTCAAGAGGAGAGAAAGAAAATCCATAGTTATCCCTCCTTATTCTGTAAACATTTCAACCCAAGTAGTTCCGTCTACATCTAATTGCCAAGCGTTCTTTAGCCCTGTGGTAAACACTATACTGCCGGGGGCGAGTCCAACCAATTGGCTCCTATCAGATGCTTGTGAAATTTCAACTGCTTGGGCTTCGGCGTTTTTATGCAAAACACCGTCTTTGAAATAACTTACCGCGTATCTCATCCATACAGGGAATCCGCTCGGGGTGTAACTACGTTCCTCCATTACAAAGCACCGCCTTTCATAATTAACCGTTAGATTCATCTTCGGAAGAATCTTCCTGAATTACGTCCTTTTCTTCCTTTTCGTCTTTTTCTGCGTTTTCGTTGAAATCCTTGATTTGATTCCTTATCTTCTGGACGTTTTCAACCGTGCTTCCCAAGCCGTAGACACCTATCTCTAACTGAAACAGAGGAATAAATATCTGGGTGAAGTCGGAAAGCGGCTTTGCCAGATCGGCGTTGACGAGCAAAGAGATCATCCCTCCGATATACCCAACGCCTATCAAGATAAGGACAAACATGAGCGCCTTTTGAGACATGCGAAGGATACTGTATATCATTGTCTCGCTGTGCTTTTTCTGCTCTTCCATGATAGCCTCCGCACGTTGTTGCTTTGCATTACTGCTCCGCTATAAATACCATATAAAGGATTTCTCCAGGTTCAAAGTGCTGGAAAGACAGTCCGTTTGCGGACACGGTAATCCAATCAGAACCGCTCTCCCTAATAACGAGAGGGACTAAGACCTGACCGTTAGTGATATAAGCTTCGACTATTTTATCCTTACTGCCTTGGAAAAAGATTCTGGTTTCCAGCATTTCTCCTGAAATAACTTTATCTTGATTCACGCAGACTGGTATCACACCGTAGATATAGTTGTCATCAAGATAATGGCTTTCCCAAATATCAGGCATGGTTGTAAGATAAATACCGTGATTGTAAGGAATGGTTATACCATCCTCTTCGCTCAAGCCTGAATCCACGAAAAATAGGTTGGCACAGATCACGGATAGAGCCAAGAGCAAAATTACTAAAAACGCCGCGCAAGAAACATACTTTCCATTGACCTTGCTATTCATAGCAAACTTACCTCCTATCAGGGCGATTTGATTATCCAACCGACAACAAGGCCGACTATGGCAAGCAACACGTACTTTAGAATTTCCCAAGTGGTTTTTTTCCATTTTTCCGCTGGCTCTTTTTCTAAAGCTTCCACGCGCCCGTTAATGCCATCCACTTTTTTCTCTACCCGGCCCATACTGGTGTTCATGCTTTCAATGGCATTACTTTGTCGCTCCAAAGCGATGAAGATTTTGTTTTGTTCCCTTAATAGTCCATCGTGTTCTTCCAGTTTTTCTGAAAAAGCCTTATGCTCCGCTTCGTTCTTCGCAAGCTTTTCGGCAATTTCTACATAGCGGTCTGCTTCCATGTTACTCACCCCTCAACAAGCAACTTATCAATAATATTCAGCGCGGTTTCCAAAGAAACTTTAACAGTTTCCAACTCATCCCTAATATTGTTGCTTTCTGACGGGACAACAGGAACATCTTCTTCACCTATCGGAACAAGGAATTTACTCATCATATAACCGCCTTGGCCTTTATATGATATTTTGCTCCAACCATCGAGAACGTCAATTACCTCAACCTCTTCTCCAATAGGAATCGCTTTTAGTACAGACGCATTCATGCTCGGGTTTCTTCGCATATTAACGGTTTTGCCGCTTTCAGCCGTTACTTTGGCTATATACAAAGGCATATCGTCCATAGGATCGTCCTCGCTTTCAATATCGTCATACTGAACCGCCTTAAGTTTTGCCACGCAAGCCCATTGCGAAAGGTCAGTATTAGTAAAACCCTTGTTTGTGCTTTGAGCATTAATCACTTTTTTTCCGTCTGCTCCGACAAGCCCAATGTGATAATAGTCGTTCAGATCGCCGTTATAATACTTCCCACCTGACTTGTACTCACTCGGCAAACTATACCCATCCTCACCAGGTTTGTGCAGTTTGAATACGGCATACCCGGGCTTTGCTTGAGAAATCGGAAGCAATTGTTCCACATATACCCGCGCTATACGATTGCTCCCATGGTAAATGTTCTCTCCGTGAAGATTATACGAATCAACAAAGGCTCCGCTACAATCGTCAACCTTCCTCCCTACCCATTGCTGACCGTACTTCCTGATCATTTCGTTTTCTTGAGCAAATCTATCCTGCTTGCTCTGTGTCCAGAGTTCTCCGGCTGTATTCGGTATATATCCACGCTTTTCGTCCAGAAAACGCTTGAAATCATTTACTATATCGTCACGACGAATCATCTTATCACCACCAATTAATTGAGATAATCCTTACCCACTTAAAAAGTATCAAAGCGATTGTGTAAAGTAAAGGTTTGGTGTTGGGCAAAGAAAAAGGAGGGCTTTCGCCCTCCGAGTAATTTTATGTAGACTTAAAGTGTCCTTTAAGGTGCAGACGGCACAAGGACAGTAGGCACAGCACCCATGTAATGTGATTCGACGAATTTATAATGCATCTGTGCAAGTTTTTTCTGTCCTGCGGCGTTGAGATGTACACCATCGGCATAATACGCATCGTACTGCGCTTGGATTTTCGGATATAGTCCGCCTTCGTTGAATACATCCAAAACGGGAATACCATACTTTGCGGACACCTCTTTTACCGCGTTAGCAATATCCTGCATACTCCCGGCGTTGGATTTTGCTTCGCCATCAAAGTTTCCGCCGTTGTATCCGTGTGGGGGAGTTACCATGTAGAAAAACGCTGTCGGGTATTTGGCAATCATGCCCTGAATCAGAACGTCAAGTGCACCGTAATATGTATTGTATGTGGTATCACCCATCTCCCCAAGCGGCAGATTGTTCCAGTAATCGTTCGTGCCGCCCATACAGGCAACGATTTCGGCATCGTCATCCATGTCCGCATATCTCACGGACATCGGATTCC
>JAZNQB010000289.1:0-5690 GCA_045589995.1 Paludibacteraceae bacterium | reverse complement strand
CTCTTTCGTTAATACCACAGAGAACCCACCTGTAGAGCGTTTGCTTATTCCAGATATGGCACTCTGCGCAGCGGAGTATTTCGCTGTGCAAAAGCACGAGAAAGTGCTGGTGCTCCTTACCGACATGACCCTCTATGCCGATGCACTCGCTATTGTGTCCAACCGTATGGACCAAATCCCTTCTAAGGACTCTATGCCGGGTTCGCTCTATTCTGACCTCGCTAAGATATACGAGAAGGCCGTGCAATTCCCAGAGGAAGCAGGTGGCGGTTCTATCACCATTATTGCTGTCACAACCCTTTCTGGTGGCGATATCACCCACGCTATTCCTGATAACACGGGTTATATCACAGAGGGTCAGTTATACCTCCGTCGTGATAGTGATATTGGTAAGGTTATCGTTGACCCATTCCGCTCACTCTCTCGTTTGAAACAATTAGTTGCCGGCAAGAAAACACGCGAAGACCATCCACAGGTAATGAACGCCGCTGTTCGTTTATATGCTGATGCTGCAAATGCTAAAACAAAGCAAGAGAATGGTTTTGACCTCACTAATTATGATGAGCGTTGTTTAGAGTTTGCAAAGGAATACTCCAAGCAGATTTTGGCTATTGATGTCAATATCAATACTACGCAGATGTTGGATATAGCATGGAGCCTATTCAGCAAATACTTCAAACCAGAAGAGGCAAATATCAAGCAAGAACTGGTAAATAAATATTGGAAAAAAGATTAACAAACTCTTAAGTGTCTAAGATAGTCACACGCGACATGGCAATAACATTTCAATTTAATAAAACATCCTTGCAAGCACTTGAGAAGGACCTCAAGATGCGCCAACGCACCTTGCCTACGCTGCAAAGCAAAGAGTCGGCTCTACGACTTGAAGTGAAGCGAGCAAAGGACGAGATAAAGGCGCTCGATGAGGAAGTCAATAGACGAATCAAGGACTACGACCAGATGTTAGCACTATGGGGAGAGTTCGACACCTCGCTCATACATGTGGACGATGTGCGCATGTCTATCAAAAAGATTGCAGGCGTACGCATACCTGTATTGGATGAGGTCGTGTATTCCACCAAGGAGTTCAGCATCTTCTCCTCACCTAAATGGTTCGCGGATGGATTCAACCAACTCAAAGCTATTGCAGATGTAGGAATTCGTCAGGAGTTTGTGCGCCGTAAGGTGGAACTCTTGGACTATGCACGAAAGAAAACCACACAAAAGGTCAATCTCTTCGAGAAAGTGCAAATACCTGGGTATCAGGACGCTATCCGTAAGATTAAGCGTTTTATGGAAGACGAAGAAAACCTCAGTAAGTCATCGCAAAAGATTGTCAAATCCAAGCGCGAAGCAGAAGCTCGTATGGCTGAAGAATTAGCAAGAAAGGAGGCACAAGCATGATTACACAAATGAAGAAATATACTTTCTTGGTCTTCCATCGAGAGTATGAGGCTTTCCTTGAGCAATTACGCGAATTAGGCGTGGTGCATGTCACAGAGAAAGCAGAAGGTATGACGGATGATACCCACATGCAAGCCTTGCTCCAAAAAGCAGATAACACACGCAAACTGCTTTCACAAGGTGCCCCAGACCAGTTATTGAACGAGAAAACAGCCTTAGAACAGCGAATAGCGGCTACACAAAAAGAAGCCGATAGAATGGCTATATGGGGCGATTTCTCCGCCAAACGAATGGAGCAACTGCAACAAGCAGGATACACACTACGCTATTTCACTTGCCCTAAGAAAGTATTCCAAGACGAGTGGGGTATTGTAGTCGCGGAGCAAGGAAGTACGGTCTATTTTGTACAGATCAATACAACCAACGAAGCGCCAGAACAATGCCAAGAGCAGTTCCTGAATGAGAAGTCTGCTGCTGATTTACAGAAAGATATAGACGGATTGCATGGATTGCTCGTGGCACAAAATGCACGCATAGAAGCATGGCAAAAAGAGAATATACCTGCTCTGGAAAACGAACTGACCGAACTACAACAGCAGATATCTTGGGAGAAAGTGACGCTTTCAACCGCTTCGGAAGCAGAGGGTAGTTTGAAGATTTTAGAGGGTTTCTGTCCTATCGATCAAGTGGAGAACTTAGATGCAATGCTTAAAGCGCAAGATATCTATTTCCAAGCAGAAGACCCAGTAGTCGAAGATGCTACACCGGTTAAGTTGCGTAATAATCGCTTTGCCAAACTGTTTGAGGTCTTTACGGGTATGTACGGATGGCCTACTTATGGCGAGTTCGACCCGACACCGATTCTCGCGCCGTTCTATTTGCTCTTCTTTGCAATGTGTATGGGAGATGCAGGATACGGACTGGTGCTGATTATCTTTGGACTCCTTACGCACTATCAGAAAGTGAATATTGAGATGTTCAAAGGACTCGGACCGATTATCACTACCCTTGGTGTGGGTACGACGATTGTAGGGTTCTTCTTGGGCACATTCTTCGGAATGCCGTTGCTCGAAGCTACATGGTATCCAGAATCACTCAAACAATTGATTATCAGCGGCAGTGTGATGGGATTTGATGCGCAGATGGTTCTTGCTATAGGCATCGGTGTCTTCCATATCTGTCTGGCTATGGTAGTCAAGGCGCTATGCTATACCAAGCGTTTCGGATTTGCAGAGACACTCTCTGTATGGGGATGGGTGCTGCTGATTGTGGGAGGCTTGATTGTAGTGTCCGCAGCGGCTTTGCTCAATCTGCCTGCGCAAGTGACCAAATGGACCATCATCTCTATTGCAGTCGTTTCTGCACTGGCAATATATATCTTCAATACGCCGGGGCGTAATCCGCTTATCAATATCGGTGCCGGTTTATGGGATACATACAATATGGCTACGGGTATCTTGGGCGATGTGCTATCGTATGTCCGTCTCTATGCGCTTGGATTGGCTGGAGGTATGCTTGGAGGCGCATTTAATAGTATTGCGCTCATGCTTCTTGGAGAACATCCGACATGGCATTGGCTGCCATTCCTTTTGATTCTACTTTTCGGACATGTGCTGAATATACTGATGTCCGCACTCGGAGCATTTGTACACCCATTGCGTCTTACATTCGTTGAGTACTTCAAGAATGCCGGCTACGAAGGCAAAGGCACCCTCTACAAACCCTTTAAGAAATAATTCCAGAGTTCCAGAAATCTAGAATTCCAGAACTCCAGAAATCTAGTAAAAAACATTAATAACAAATTAATTATAGAACAATTATGAATGAATTTTTAGGTTATCTCGGTCTGGGCCTCATGTTGGGTCTCGCCGGTATTGGTTCTTCGTATGGCACAACTATCGCTGCCAATGCAGCAGAAGGTGCACTCAAAAAGAACCCTGCTAAATCATCGTCTTACATGGTGCTTTCAGCCATGCCTGCTACACAAGGTCTCTACGGTTTCGTAGGATTCTTAATGTGGTTCTTGGGTAGTACTCCTGAGTATATTGCAGCTCATGGTGCTGTCTATTTCGGAGTGGGAACCCTCGTTGGACTCACTTGCCTCTTCTCGGCTATCCGTCAAGGTCAAGTGTGTGCGAATGGTATCGCAGGTATCGCTGCTGGGCATGATGTGCAAACCAACACCATGATTTATGCAGCTCTTCCTGAGTTCTATGCTATCTTGGCACTTGTTGCCGCTATCATGGTTAAATGATGAAAGCATTTGTTTTCCCAGGACAGGGAAGTCAGTTCTCGGGTATGTGTCGGGACTTATACGATGCCTATCCAGAAGCGAGGGAGATGTGTCAAGCAGCCAATAGGTTGCTTGGCTTCTCACTCACTGATATCATGTTCGAAGGTACGGACGAGGACCTTAGGCAGACGAAGGTCACGCAACCTGCTATTTTCTTACATTCTGTCGTTGCACAGCGACTCATGACTATCCAAACGCCAGACATGGTGGCTGGGCATAGTCTGGGGGAGTTTAGTGCATTAGTGGCATGTGGAGCAGTACGCTTTGAAGATGCCTTGCTTTTGGTTTCTGCACGCGCACAAGCTATGCAAGCGTCGTGTGAGCAGAACCCGGGAACCATGGCAGCGGTGCTCGGTCTCGAGGATGAGAAAGTAGAAGAACTCTGTGCGGGACTTGTGACGCCTGCCAACTATAACTGTCCGGGACAAGTCGTCATTTCCGGGGATGTAGAGGCTATTGATGAGGCGTGCAAACTGCTCAAAGAGAGTGGGGCACGGAGAGCCTTAAAACTGCCGGTAGGAGGTGCTTTCCATTCACCTTTGATGCAACCGGCAGCAGAAGAATTGAAAGCTGCTATACTGAAAACAGATTTCAAAAAACCTTTCTGCCCGATTTATCAGAATGTGACTGCTAAAGCAGAAGTTAATCCGGAAAATATCCGCGAAAACCTCTTATTACAACTTACAAACCCTGTTCGCTGGACGCAATCCGTGCAACAAATGATTACGGACGGAGCGACAGAGTTCTATGAGTTTGGTCCGGGTGATGTGCTCAAAGGTCTCATCCGCAAAATCAACCCCACCATCCAAGTCGGTTAGCTACGCTGTTAGAAGTTAGGCAAACTATTGAACTAGTGAACTAGTAAACTAGGGAACTAGCTAACCGCCTAACCCCTAACCGCTAATCCTAATCGCTAATCCCTAATCGCTAATCGCTAACCGCTAATCGCTCACCGCTAATCGCTCACTCATTAACTCGTTAACTCATTAAATCGTAAATGATAAATGTTTTTGACTTTTTTGTGAGCGTAAGCGAGTTTTTGTAAGGCGGATGATAAATATGACACGATAATGTAAAATTTATCTATGTTTATGGCTGGCGGAGGGTATGTGCTATTGATTAGGCGGCAGAGTTCTGCCGGCGGGAGAGGAAGATTATTAAGGCGCATTATATGCTCGCATATGAATGCGAATTAAGAAGATTACGCTCCGGGCGCGTAGCCCACAGGCTCAGCGACTACAATAGGCACATAGCATACGACCAGTGTTTATCTTGGTTTATTTACCATCATAAATCATCCGCCGTCGTTTTTGATTAACTAATAAAAAAGATGTTTTCTCTATTTTCATTTTGTTTTCTGTATTTTTGTTTACTTTTAACGGACATTACTGATCTAAATTATAAAATATAAATTATAAAATTAAAAATACTATGATCTCAAAACGCTTAGAAGAGGCTATTAACGCCCAAATAAATGCTGAGTTATGGTCAGCTTATTTATACTTGAGTATGTCTGCTTATTGCCAGGATAAAGGATATACTGGTATTGCCAACTGGTTTGCTATTCAGTTCAAAGAGGAGCAAGACCATGCGCAGATTTTCTATAACTATCTCGTTAGTCGTGGTGGCCGT
Organism: Paludibacteraceae bacterium; assembly: GCA_045589995.1. GTDB lineage: Bacteria > Bacteroidota > Bacteroidia > Bacteroidales > Paludibacteraceae > Colicola. Next base: position 361 of record JAZNQB010000289.1, on the reverse strand, counting down.
GTATTGCTGCAACCTATTGCGGCGGTTGAAACAGAGTGGGCTTCACCTTTAGCGGCTTTTGAAGCTACTTACGAGCATGAGCAGAAAGTGACATCGCTTATCAATAATCTTATGCATATTGCTGTAGAAGAGAAAGATTTTGCTTCTCAGAGTCGTTTGCAATGGTTTATTGACGAGCAGGTAGAGGAAGAGGAGAGTGCCTTGGATATCATCAATAAACTGCGTATGTTAGATGGTAATTCGTATGGTATGTATATGTTAGACCAAGAACTTGGTGCACGCGTATATACCACACCATCGCCACTCGCTGCTAAGGAGTAATCCACTCACTTTTTCTTGGCTTCATAGGTCTCCACGGTCT
>JAZNQB010000288.1:0-14009 GCA_045589995.1 Paludibacteraceae bacterium | reverse complement strand
ACTATAGTATATATAGTATAAAGTGCGAATGTGCGCTTATTGGCATGTTATGTTATGGTTATCCTATGGGTATGTTATGGTTATCCTATGGTGTTAACTGCTGTTTACACAATAATACGCATTATTGACTTAAAGAAAGGTGCCCCTCATAGGTGCCCTTTCGTTGTATTTTATGCTCGCATAAGCGGCATAGATTCGCCCACAAAACATAGAATTTATTCTATTTTGCAGAAAAATGCAGAAATATTTGGTACTTTCAAAATAATTTGCTACCTTTGCAGCCGCAAAGGATGCCTACGGGCACTTTGAATTATCAATTGACATACAGGCCCAAAGTGTTGTGCCACTAAATAAGCGTTATAAGCCCAGACTTGATTACTTGAAAACTCGACACTTTCAAAGAATCATTACTTATTCAAGTACGGTTTATGCACGCTCGCGTTTCCAGCGTGAGTTTTCCGTGCGTAGATTTGAATAAGTAAGGTAGTCGAGAACCTCAAGTAATCAAATTGAAACGAACGAAAGTTCACGCTTTTTGTGTGTTTTTATATTACCTTTATTATCCTTATTACAAACAACAATAGTAATCTTTTAAAAAAAATCCCTCTCCCTCCTTTCGGGGAGGGTCGGGGTAGGCTCATTATGAAAAAACTTTTCACTTTTCTCCTCGCTCTAATAGCCAGCGTAGGAATAGCAAGTGCGCAAAATGGTACTTGCGGTGATAATCTCACTTGGACATTATCTGATAGCGTCCTCACCATCAGCGGCACCGGCGCAATGACAAGTAGTCCGTTTCGGCAAAGTTATAGCTCTGCTATCAAGACTGTAATTATTAACGATGGCGTCACAAGTATTGGAGGTAATGCTTTCTATAATTGTTCTTCTTTAACCTCTGTTACTATTCCTAATAGCGTGACAAGCATTGGAGAGGGTGCTTTCGTAAAAACAGGCATCTATAATAATGCTGCTAATTGGGAGAATGGCGTGTTATACATAAACGATTGTTTAATTAAAGCGAAACAATCTGTATCGGGCTCATATATTATAAAAGAAAGTACACGATTGATTGGAGAAGGTGCTTTTGGTGGTTGCTCTTTAACCTCCATCACTATCCCTAATAGCGTGACAAGTATTGGAAGGAGTGCTTTCTATGAATGCTATTCTTTAAGCTCTGTGACTATCCCTAATAGCGTGACAAGCATTGGAGGTGAAGCTTTCGTTAGTTGCTTTTCTTTAACCTCTATAAATGTTGACTCTAACAATCCTAATTATAGTTCGGTAGATGGTGTGTTATTTAGCAAAGACAAAACGACGCTTATTCGATGCCCAGAACGTAAACGGGGAGCATATACTATCCCTAATAGTGTGACAAGTATTGGAGATAATGCTTTCCACTGGTGCGATGCTTTGACTTCTATTACTATCCCTAATAGTGTGACAAGTATTGGACATGATGCTTTCTGGAATTGCAATTCTTTAAGCTCTGTGACTATCCCTAATAGCGTGACATGGATTGGAGACGGTGCTTTTGAAGCATGCTCTTCTTTAACCTCTGTGACTATTGGTAATAGTGTGACAAGTATTGGAAGTAGTGCTTTCTTGGATTGCTCTTCTTTAACTTCTGTGACTATCGGTAATAGCGTAACAAGTATTGGAAGTGATGCTTTCCGCTTGTGCGATGCTTTGACTGCTATTACTATCCCTAATAGTGTGACAAGTATTGGACATGATGCTTTCGTAGAAACAGGCATCTATAATAATGCTGCTAATTGGGAGAATGGCGTGTTATACATAAACGATTGTTTAATTGAAGCGAAATCTGTATCGGGCTCATATATTATAAAAGAAGGTACACGATTGATTGGAGATTATGCTTTCTGGAGTTGCTCCTCATCTTTAACCTCTGTCACTATTGGTAATAGCGTGACAAGTATTGGAGATTATGCTTTCTCTTATTGCTCTTCTTTAACCTCTATCACTATCCCTAACAGCGTGACAAGCATAGGAGAGGAGGCTTTCCTTAATTGCTCTTTAACATCTGTGACTTTCGAAGGGCGTACTCCTCCGTTGATGGAGAATGAATTCTACAACGATAACGATAATTGTTCTTTCTATGTCCCATGTGGCACAAAAGAAGCATATGTAACAGCATTAAATGAGAACAACACAATAGACGAGTCTCGCGTGATAGAAAAATCACCTTATACTTATTCTATCGCATCTTCCGATAACACATTAGGCTCTGTTACTATCACGCAAGAACCAACTTGTACGGCTCCACTCATATTCCGCGCAGACGCAGCAGAAGGCTACCAGTTCACCCAATGGTCAGATGGTAATACCGACAACCCCCGCTCACTCATCCTCACGCAAGACACCACTCTCAAGGCTGAGTTTGAACAAATAGTTATCGAGCAAGACACAATTGGCGCACCGTCAGTAAAGCCCGTTACGAGTACGGAGGGTTATGACTTCTATGTGGCATTCATGCCTAATGGTGCCAGCAAGCCGACGGATAAAGACTTAAAACTTCAGTTGTTTGTCAACTCGCGTGAGGCAAATAGGGTTCGTTTGGAATACGCTGATGGTTCCACTAAGGATTATAATGTGCCAGCTGGTGGGACAACAACGATAGATGTTGATCCCAAGAAAGCATATTGGGAAGAGGATAAAGTCGAGGAAGAAAAGGTTTTGGATAAGGGTGTTCGTGTCTATAGTTTAGATAAAAAACCTATGACTGTCTATTCCGGTAATCAGAATGGTGAAGACTATGGCGCAGTATTGAGTTTTGATGGTGCGCATGTATTGCCAAAAGAAGCGTTGGGTCAAGAATATGTAATACAATCAGCGAACGATGATTATACAGCTACTGAATTTGTGGTGATGTCCACCCGTCCTGGTATAACGACGGTAACTGTAGAATTAAATGTGAAGAGCCGCAAAGGAAATAAAGATAGGTTAGCTATTACTTTCAGGAAAGCGAAACAAATCTACATTATTCGTTCCAAGTCGATAGATCCTAATAAACCTAATGATGTGATAGATTTGTCCGGCTCTACTATTTGTGCTGATGCTCCCGTGGCAGTTTGGAGTGGAAACCAATTCGCAGTTATTCCTAATCAGTCCGGTATGACTCCAGATCATGCATATGATCAATTGTTGCCTGTTAACAGGTGGGGGCAGGAGTTTATCGTTCCGATGACAGGTATGAAGATGCAGATGAATGAATTGCACATTATTTCTCTAAAAGAAGGAACAAATGTGACTGTAAGCGGCGTGGGTGCCTCGGGTGTGCGCACGAAAGCGATGGGTGCTTTAGAGAAATGGAAAAAAGTGGTAGAGGCGCCCTCGGGTGAAAATCTTTTAGATAGTGTACTTACAATAACAGCAAATAATCCCATTCAGGTATATTTGTACACATCCAGCGCGGCAAGTAATATATACACGGAAAATGGTCTGCGTCATTTCCAAGGTGACCCGTCTGTGACCATGATTTCTCCGTTAGAATTTGTAACCGATACAACAATCTTTTCTACTTACGAAGCTGGCAATAAGACATCCAAGCATCAACTTGTTCTTTGGGCAAAACAGAGTGTGTTAGGTTCTTTGCAGTTGAACGGTACAGCTATTGGCGGTCAACTAACGCAAACAGTGCCAGGAATGCCGGATTATAAATTTGCTCGTATAGATATCAATCCCGGTACCTACACATTGACAGCAGCAGAAAGAGGTTTTGGAGGTTATGTGTGTGGTTTGGGTGAAGGTCAAGCTTATTTGTACCCTATTGGTTATACATTTAATCCTTATCAAGATACAATCATTGTAGCAGACTCTACTGGCATATCGGATATCATTCCAGACGGACAAGACACTATTCCGTATATCGAAGTGCAACCAGATGGGGAGATAACAATAGATATAACGGATGTCCGTATTGGTGTCATCACCATCGTTACTATCGGTACCGAGTCCGGTCAAGTACACCCAGGATTTGGAGGAAACTATAACGAACTGGAGAACACCCGCGTAGTCATGGAGTATGTGCTCAACCCATTCGGTCAAACTGCCTCACCAGACAAATGGTACGCATTCGCTGTGCCGTTCAAGGTGGATATGGAGACTGGTATCACACGCAAGTATGGCAATAAGTCCCATGTGCCGGGTGTGGACTTTATGATTTTAGAGTATGATAGCGAATTGCGTTCTCGCACAGGTTCGGGCTGGAAAGAGAAGAAGTCTGGTCTTTTGGAGCCTGGTCACTTCTATATGTTGGGTATAGAAGGCAACTGCAACCGTTGGCTCTTTGAGAAAGTGAGAGATGCAGCTGTTGTAGGCGATAAAGAGAAAGACCTACAGCACTATGCGCATGGCAATAGCAAAAACGACGGCTGGCATGGCTTAGGTAATACGACATTAGAATATGTAGATATGTCCTTCGATGGACTGAATGCTACCTATGTATATACATATGATAATCAATATGGTAGATACAATATTTATAGCATTGAAGAGTCAATCTTAGCCGTCGGTCAGCCGTTCTTTACACAGGGTGATAATGATGGTTCGGTTGCCTTTACCCCCAACAATGGTAAAGGCAAAGGAAATGGCAAGAAGAATATGCCTATCTACGCTCCGTCGTATGATGTGCAACCAAGCCATCCGCGAGTGCTCCTTACCATAGAAACAGAGAAGATCAATGCTACACCAGACCGCCTCTATATCACTTTGCATGATGATAACCAGTGCGGTAGTTATAGAATAGGTCGTGACTTTATGCGTATGGACAAGGGCAGCAAGCAAGTGCCTAATTTCTGGTGCCCAATGGCAGACGGCACACAATTGTCTGCACATGGCGTCACTATGCCTACTACTTACACAACCATTCCGTTGGGTATCTTCACTCCTGCAAAGGGTGAATACACTATCAATGCACACATGAGAGATATGGATGATTATATAGTGGAACTCTATTGTCAGAATATATGCCTTGGTATTTTGATGCAAGGTGTGCCATTCAGACTTGAAATGGCAGCGGGAATTTCTTACGAGTATTCTATCCGCATCAGCCGCAGAGTTTCTACTGACCTCAATCCTGCAGAAGATACACAATGTGATAAGGACAATAAGTGGTATGATGTCTTAGGCAGACCATTGCCTCAGGATGCACACGGTATCTTTATCCGCAAAGGAGAGAAGATTATCAAATAGTAAATTAAATAACTTTATGAATATGAAAAAACAATATCATTCCTCTCATACTGAGGTAATAACAATTAGTTCTCGTGGTCTTATGATACCAACCTCTCCACCGCTTGACCCGGGGATGGCTCCTATACGAGAATAAATGGCACACACACTACTAAAGAAAGGGGCACTTTAGTGCTCCTTTCATTGTTTTTGATTATACAAAAATACATCTTACACCTTACACAATCCACAATAAATTTGCATATATCAAAAAAAAACACTACCTTTGCACCCGAATTGTGTAAATATATAAACGAGATATGAATTTCTTAGAAATTATTACGAAGTTATTTGGCAATAAGGCCCAGAAGGATATGAGGGCTATTCAGCCTTTTGTGGACAAGGCTAAACAAGTGTATGAGACTATTGATGCGCTCTCTCACGATGACTTGCGTGCTCGCTCGCAAGCGCTCATGGCACAACTGCAAGAAGCAGTGGCGGACAAGAAAAAGCGTATTGCAGAGTTGAAAGCGACTATCGAGCAATTAGAAATAGACAAGCGCGAGAAAGTATATAACGAGATAGATAAACTTGAGAAGGAAATAAAGGAGCAATACGAACGCTCACTCACAGATATGCTTCCTGAAGCTTTCGCTATCGTCAAGTCCACCGCTCGTCGTCTCGCGGAGAACGAGACCATCGTAGTGACAGCAACAGAGATGGATAAGGAGTTGGCTGCAGACCCACGCTTTGATTTTGTGGAGATAGAGGGTGAGCAAGCTATCTATCATAATACATGGATGGCAGGCGGAAACGAGGTCACTTGGGATATGGTTCACTATGATGTGCAGCTTTTTGGTGGCGTAGTGCTGCATGGTGCTGTCAAGAACGACAAAGAGCAGCGCGGTTCGATAGCCGAGATGGCAACAGGTGAGGGCAAAACACTCGTGGCAACACTTCCGGTATTCCTCAATGCACTCACACACGAGGGAGTGCATGTGGTCACCGTCAATGATTACCTCGCTAAGCGTGACTCGGAGTGGATGGGACCATTATACATGTTCCATGGCTTGACAGTGGATTGTATAGATAAGCACAAACCTAACTCAGACGAGCGCCGCAAGGCCTATGCATGCGACATCACATTCGGTACGAATAACGAGTTTGGTTTTGACTACCTCCGTGATAATATGGCCATTAGTCCGCTCGACCTCGTTCAGCGTGGTCATAACTTCGCTATCGTGGATGAGGTGGACTCCGTGTTGATTGACGATGCGCGTACGCCCCTTATCATCAGCGGTCCTGTGCCAAGAGGCGAAGATCAGATGTTCGATGAATACAAAGACCGTGTAGCACAACTCGTACGCACACAGACAACACTCACCACTAAGTTGTTAGCTGAAGCGAAAGCCAAGATGGGTTCGGCGGACGAGAAGGAGCGTGAGGCGGGTGAGTTGGCGCTCTTCCGCTCATACAAGGGCATGCCTAAGAATAAAGCACTGATCAAATATTTGTCTGAACCAGGTGTGAAAGTGCGCTTGCAGAAGACGGAAGAGTTCTACATGCAGGAGAACGAGAAGCATATGCATCTGGCTACTGATGAACTCTATTTCGTGATTAACGAGAAGCATAAGACAATCGAGTTGACTGATAAAGGTATAGACGCGTTGACAGGTAATACAGACGATCCTAACTTCTTCGTGCTTCCTGATGTGGGAAGTGAGATGGCGGAGTTAGAGCAGTCAGCGGTTAGTGGTCAGTTATCCGCAGAGGAGGTTCAGCACAAGAAAGATGAGATACTAACTAACTATAGTATCAAGTCGGAACGAGTACACACTGTGAACCAATTGCTCAAAGCCTACACTCTCTTTGAGAAAGATGTGGATTATATCATTGATAATGGAGAAGTGAAGATTGTAGATGAGCAGACAGGGCGTGTGATGGATGGCCGTCGTTGGTCGGATGGTTTGCACCAAGCTGTGGAAGCCAAAGAGAATGTAAAGGTAGAGGGCGCAACGCAAACTTTCGCCACTATCACTCTTCAGAACTATTTCCGCATGTACAATAAACTATCAGGTATGACCGGTACGGCAGAGACTGAAGCAGGTGAGTTTTGGAATATATACAAACTGGATGTGGTGGTTATCCCTACCAATAGACCTATCGCTCGTAACGACATGAACGACCGTATTTATCGTACCAAGCGTGAGAAATACAATGCGGTGATAGAGGAGATAGAGTTGATGGTTAGTCAAGGACGCCCAGTATTGGTTGGTACGACGAGTGTGGAGATAAGTGAGTTGCTGAGCAAAATGCTCAATATTCGCAAGATTAAGCATAATGTGCTCAATGCTAAACTTCACCAACAAGAAGCACAAGTGGTGGCAGAAGCAGGCCGTCCAGGAGTGGTGACTATCGCTACTAACATGGCAGGTCGTGGTACGGATATCAAGTTGTCTCCAGAGGTGAAGGCTGCGGGTGGTTTGGCTATTATCGGTACAGAGCGCCATGAGAGCCGTCGTGTGGATAGACAGTTGCGTGGTCGTGCCGGTCGTCAAGGCGACCCGGGTAGCTCCGTATTCTATGTGTCGCTTGAAGACGACCTCATGCGTATGTTCGGTTCAGAGCGCATCGCCTCTGTCATGGACCGCATGGGATTCCAAGAGGGCGAGATGATTGAGCACTCAATGATATCCAATTCTATTGAGCGTGCGCAGAAGAAAGTGGAGGAGAATAACTTTGGAATGCGTAAGCGCTTAATTGAGTACGATGATGTGATGAATCAGCAGCGTAACCTTGTGTATGCTAAACGCCGCCACGCACTTATGGGCGAGCGCATAGGGGTGGATATCACGAATATGATTTACGAGACAGCAGAGATTATCTTCACCGAAGCACGCCAAGCAAATGATTACGAAGGGCTAAAGATGGAAACAATGCAGACATTTGCTATGGAGCTTCCGTTTGACGAAGATACCTTCCTTACTGGAAAGAAAACAGCACTTGCGGACCAGCTGGCAGAGGCTGCGATGGATAGTTTCAAGCGTCGTATGGATAAGTTGATGCAAGTGGCAGATCCAGTATTGCAGCGTGTGTATGAAGATAAGGGGCAGATGTATGAGAATATACTGATTCCTATCACGGATGGTAAGCGCGTGTATAATATCTCTGTGAACTTACGCGCTGCGGCTGAGAGTCATTGCAAGGAGGTAGTGCGTGAGTTTGAGAAGCGTATGCTGCTCTTTGTTATTGACGACGAGTGGAAAGAGCATCTTCGTCAGCTGGATGACCTCAAGCAGTCTGTGCAGAATGCTTCTTATGAGCAGAAAGACCCATTATTGATATATAAATTAGAGTCCTTTGGTATCTTTAAATCAATGCTTGATTCGCTCAATCGTCGTGCGATAGCAATTCTTTTGCGCGGACAAATACACCAGCAGGAACCCGACCGCGTGCAGCAAGCGCAGCAACAACGACGAATAGATATGTCACGCTATAGAACACAGAAAGATGTGGTACAGCAAGCAGCACATGCTTCGGGAGCAGCAGCGGCTGCGGGGCACGATACGCGTACACCACAGCGTCCAGAACCTGTCCATGTGGAGAAGAAACCTCGTCCTAATGACCCATGTCCATGCGGTAGTGGTAAGAAATACAAACAATGCCATGGCAAATTAAATGCCGGTGGAATTTGATTTTAGATTGCAAAATTTAGAATTTAGGTTATTGTGCTTAGATGTATATTATCTATATGTTTGATTGTTTGCGCTGTCACGGAAATGACAGCGCAACAATTAGATGTGGATACTATAGATACTGCATCCGATACTATTCACTTATATCCCGATACTTTTTATCTGCAAGACCAACAGGTGACGGTTGATATGGATCAACTATTGCTTGACCTAATTGCGCAGCAGAGTAGAGAATTGCATGTTGATTCGCTGGATTCTATTTCGTCGGAAGATACACTTACGATAGCAGAACGGTTGTTCTTGGACTCCTTAGCAAGAGAGATGAAGGAGATTGATTCACTCAAAAATGTGAACGCAGGGCTGGTTATACAAGCAGTGGAAAAAATCCCGACTATAAAAGTGGAGAAATCATGGGTGAAGGATGTGGAGGAGGATCGTAATGATGTGCTTAGAGCCATCCGCGATATGCGTACGCCTTGGCGTAAAGAGGCTACCGTTATGCTGCAAATAACGCAGAACTATGTGACGGATAACTGGTATCAAGGTGGCTCGAGCAGTTTTGCGGGGTTGGGAATAGCCAAAGGGCAAATAGGGTATTATTCTGACCGATTTACATGGGAGAATACAGGTGAATGGCGTGTGGGTGGTTCTACTGTCTCTGCTGATTCTCTTCATAAGGTGAATACGACAGATGACTTATTGCGATTATATAGCAAAGCCAATCTGCGTATCGTACCGAAACTCTTTGCGTCTTTCTCATTAGAGTTTGAGACGCGTCTATTACCTACTTATAAGTCTAACTCGCATGAACTAAAGTCAGGACCGTTCTCACCTATTCGATATAATATGGGTTTGGGTATGGATTACAAGCCAGTGAAAGGTTTGAGTATTTCGTTCTCCCCTTTATCATACAAGATGGTTTATATAATGGATACAGCACGAGTGATGGAAACGGAATATGGTTTAGCAGATGGGCAGTCGCTACAGCACAATGTGGGTAGTTCGCTGCGCGTGGAGTATTTATGGAAACCCGTTCGTGAAGTTGAGTTGGAGGCTGAATTTTATTTATATACCAATTACCATCAAGTGGAATTAGATTTAGAACTCAATTGCGATTTTATTATCAATCGTTTCTTGTCTGCCCGTGTGATGCTCCATCCACGCTTTGACTCGTCAGTTATAATGGAAGGTGATACACACGCTAAAATTCAGTTCCGCGAACTGATTTCTGTTGGTTTTGCGCATAAATTTAGGTAGGAAGAGATTTTAGAATTTAGTTTTTTGATTTTAGAATTTAAGATTCCATTAGGTTCACTAAGGATTCCCATCTAAGGATAGAATCTTGTCCATGTTTCCAAAGTTGCTGTTTGATTTTGCTCATTGGTTTCTCTTCTCCAATATGTGTTTTGCTGTAGAATTTATCGGCATAGCATATTATTTTCTCTTCAAGCGTAACAGGGCAGTAGTCTTGTAGTGGAATAGGTATTTTTGTCCATTCTACTTGCTCCATAGTAATCCCTGTTCCTGTGTGTCTTTCCGCTACGAGTGCATGTTTGGGGAGTCCCTCTTGGCGTAGTAATTCCGCACCTAAATAACCATGCTCGATATATTTATGTTCTCCGTGGCAATGAATCGCTTCTGCTTGGCATAGGAATATGCCTATATCATGTAGCATTGCAGCTTCTTCGATGAAGTCTCTGTCCACGACTCCTTGTTTTATCCATTCTTGGTGTCTATCCACAATAGCCAATGCTTTATCTGCCACTTGTCTGCTGTGAGCTATCAATATACGACGTAACTCAGGCTGCTCCGCGTAATACTTATCTATAATGGATATATAATCTACCATATTTAAAGTAGAAAGTGTAATGTGTAATGTTTAGTGTAAGCCATTGAGGAATGCTTTGGCTTCCATATGTTTTTTTCCTGGTACTTGCAGTTCGATGATACGCACAGCGCCTTCTTTGCAGGGGATAATAATATCCTTGTTGCTTGTAGCTTGACAAGTATTAAGCGCTTCTACTGTATATATTTTTACATTCTCGAAGGCTTGTCCTGATATGGTTATATTACACCATGCTGCAGGATATGGACTTAGTCCTCGCACGAAGTTTTTCACTTCGGTAGCAGTCAACTGGTCAAAATGTATTTCGCATGTGTTTTTGAAGAGTTTGGGTGCTGGTTTTAGTTTGTCTGTCTCTGTCTGTGGAATAGTGGGTATTGGAGTAGCATTATTCTCGCTTTCGATAATTAGGTCCACAGTGCGTGTGACGAGTGTTTGTCCTATTTGCATCAGTCTGTCATATACGCTTCCTACATTTTCGTTTTCTTCGATAGGAGTGCTCTCTTGTAGTAGGATATTTCCTGTGTCAATTTCATGTTTGAGCATAAAAGTGGTGACGCCAGTAGTGGTTTCTCCGTTGATGACAGCCCAATTGATGGGTGCAGCTCCTCGGTATTGCGGTAGCAGACTCCCGTGTAGGTTGAATGTGCCTAATCGTGGCATTGACCAAACTATTTCAGGTAGCATGCGGAATGCTACTACTATTTGTAGGTCTGCTTTATAACTGCGTAGTTGTTCGATAAAACTCTCGTCTTTGAGTTTTTCTGGTTGCAATACAGGTATCCCGACCGAGAGTGCATATTTCTTTACATCTGAGAATTGTAGTTGGTGTCCTCGTCCGGCGGGTTTGTCAGGCATAGTGACAGCAGCAACTACATTGTATCCCCCTTCTACCAAGGCGCGCAGACTGGCTGTCGCAAAGTCGGGAGTACCAAGGAATATGATTCGTAAGTCTTGTTTGGTCATTTCTATTGCTTTTTGTTCTTTTTATTTCCTTCGGTGGTCTGATATTTAGGTTCTAAACTCTCAGGTTGTATATCTACTACAGGTAGCATAGGTCTTGTATATGCGCGTATAATAAGGTATATACCTAATAGTATGAATGGTATGCTAAGTATTTGTCCCATATTGAGTATCTGGTCTGCTTCAAAAGCCTCTTGGTCGTTCTTGATAAACTCCAAGCAGAAACGTGTGAGGAATATGATTTCGAGGAAGATGCCTAATAATAGTCCTTCTCTGCGTCTTGCGTTTGTTTTCCAATATAAGGGCCATGTGACGGCTAATGCTACGAGACAATACAGCATTTCGTATATTTGTGTGGGGTGGCATGGTACTGTTTGTCCATCTCTCACAAAGATAAATCCCCATGGCAAGTCCGTAGGTCCACCATATATCTCGCTATTCATAAGGTTACCAAGTCGGATGAGAAAGGCGGTGAAACATACTCCTACGCATAGGCGATCTAAGATCCATATCCAACTTGTTTGAAATTGTGGGTATCGGCTGAATTTATATTTATTGAGCAGGATAGCTGCGGTGATGAGGCCTATTGCGCCTCCATGGCTTGCCAATCCTCCTTCCCATATCTTGAGCAATTTGAGTGGGTGCTCTATATATGGGTTGCGGTAGTTAAAAGTCCACCCGAATAGTTGCCATGGTTCAGTGGAGATGTCCATGTATTGGCAGTAGTTGGCGAGCATGGGGTTTGTTACATCGTGCCATTCGTAAAACCAGCAGTGTCCTACTCGTGCTCCGATGATAACGCCTGCAGCCATCCAAAAGAATAGTTGGTCTGCCCATTCTTTTGGGCAGTTCTCGCGTTTATACATTCGTTCGTTTACTATCCAACAGAGGTATAATCCGATAGCCCAGAGTAGTCCGTACCAACGAATACCTCCGTCTCCAAAGTGGATTAGAATAGGGTCCACATCCCATGTGATTGCATTGAGTATCATGTGTGAGTAATCAGTAGTGAGTAGGGTTTATTTCCCCCATTTGAGTTTTGTTCTCAATGATTTGAGAAAACTATTATCACCTATTTGTACGAGTTTGATGGTATATGGTGCTTTTTCTACATGCAGTGTGTGATCGGTGCTTAGACTTTGACTTCGTCCATCTACAGATACCATAAATGCGTCGTATCTACTGCTGATGCGCAAGTCGAATTTCCAATCATCAGGTACTACTAATGGTTTGACTGTAAGGCTGTGTGGTGCAATAGGGTTGAGAATGATTCCTCTTGATTGAGGCACCATCAGTGGTCCACCGATGGATAAGTTGTATGCTGTGCTTCCTGTCGGTGTCGCGATAACGAGTCCATCAGAGTGGTATGTATGTAGCCATTCGTCATTTACTTTGAGTTCAATAGAAAGCATACTACTCAGTCCCTCTTTGAGGATGGCTATTTCGTTGAGTGCATTTGGAGCCAAGATAAGATGGTCCTTTTTGGCTCCATCTTTATCTGTGACACTAACGCTTAACAGGCTTCGTTGCTCAATGGTGTATTCCCCTTGAACTAACTTCTGCAGTATGTCATCAAGGTCTTGTGTTTGTACTTCAGCGAGGAAACCAAGGTGTCCGCAGTTGATACCTAAGATAGGTATGTTCTTGTCTCCAATTGCAGCTGCACTGGTGAGAAAAGTACCATCTCCTCCTACAGAGAGTGCGAAATCCACGCTCTCGTTTATTTGTTCAGACCATTCTTCGTTGATGTCAGGGAAACTGGGATATTCCCGCAGACTGAGCTCTTGCCTCAATTCTTTAGAAAGTAGGATGTGTACTCCCTTCTCTTTCATAAATTGGAGGATGTGTTGCACTTCGCGCAAAGTGTCGCTTTTTTGTGCATTCCCAAAGATTGCGATTGTCATAAGGCGGTATTATGCTAATTTATAATCAGGCTGCAAAGATACAACAAAAATTGCATATATACAAATAAATGCGGTATTTTTTTGCTCTAATGTTGCATATGTAAAAAAAAAGTAGTACCTTTGCAGCGCAAAGGAAAACGCATCCAGATGACCAAATTAAGTGTAAATATCAATAAAGTGGCCACGCTTCGCAATGCGCGTGGTGGGAATATGCCCGATGTGCAGCGTTTTGCTGTTGACTGCGAGTTGTTTGGTGCGCAAGGTATTACAGTGCATCCTCGTCCTGATGAGCGGCATATACGCGTGGAGGATGTGTATCAGCTCAAGTCAATGATAACCACTGAGTTTAATATAGAAGGTAATCCTACTGATGAGTTCATTGATTTGGTGACCTCTGTGCGTCCAACGCAGGTAACA
>JAZNQB010000287.1:0-2748 GCA_045589995.1 Paludibacteraceae bacterium | reverse complement strand
GAGGTATCCGAGTCGTGGGTCTGGCACCGGTTTGAGTATAATATGCTTGAAACCAGGTTGCATGATATCGGCATTGATACCAGCTGCTGTCTGCCAAATCCATTGGCACACACATCCGTACGCATAGTGATTGAAACTATTCATGCCATTAGGAGCCATACCTTTCTCAATAGTATAACTATTCCATCGCTCCCAGATAGTGGTCGCGCCATTATCAACCGAATAGAGCCAACTTGGATTGCGTCTTTGGAAGAGCAGTTCGTATGCCACATCTACCATTCCATTATCCGTGAGTGTCTGCATGAGGATACTGGTTCCCAAGAATCCTGTTTGCAGGCAGTTGTTATGGTCCACAAAGTTCTGGCGGAGACGGTCAATCATATTCTGCTTTGCTTGTCCTGTGAGGAGTTTGTTTCTGAGAGCAAAGAGTGCCGGCGTCTGCATCGTATTGAGGATAGGCAGTTTGAATTCTCCTTCCGGTGTGAGGAAGCGGTTGGTGACATACTCCTTCGCCTGCGCGAGCATATTAATATATTTAGTCGTGTCGTTATTGGTCAGGCGTGCCATATCAATCATTTTCTCAGTATTGATAATCCAGTAGGAGCCATATAGGTATGACCAGTACTCGGCAGCCTCCGGGCGCAAGCCGTTTGCATCCCATGGTTGTCCTGTGAAACTCTCCAATGCTTCGTAGCTAAGCCAGTCCGCCCATTGGTATCCTCCGTTATCAAGGAAGAGGGCTGTATGATCGAAGTTGACTTCTGCTCCGTGGTTGATATATCGCTCCATGGAAGTCCAATGTTGCTTGATAAGGGATGTATCACCGAATTGCTTGAGGATGACCCATGGGACGATTATACCTGCGTCAGACCACCCTACGCGCGCCATATCCACCGGGCTGGAGCCGTATTGTCCAAAAGGCGCTACGCCAGGGTAACCTCCGTTCTCCTTTTGGGTATCGCGCAAGTCGCGTAACCATTTGCGGAAGAAGGCATTGGTATTGGCAAAGAAGGTTCCTGTCTCTGCGAAAACCTGCGTATCAGCAGTCCATCCCAAGCGTTCGTTACGCTGTGGACAATCAGTAGGCACAGAGAGGTAATTACTGCGTTGACCCCATAAGGTATTGGATATGAGTTGATTGACCAATTCATTTCCTGTGGTGATGGTACCTATTTCTATTTCATTGGTGATAGAAGAGACAGGGATGGATTGGAGGGCATAGATGGTAACGGTATTGGTGGCTTTGATAGCCGCGTAACGATAGCCGAAGAAAGTATATCGTGGGTGATACTGCACCGGTTGGTCATTTTGGGCAAAGGTGTATTTCATAGTAACACCCGTTTCCGGTATGCGCAGGTTGGTTCTATGTACAGAGCCTTCAGGTCCGTCCATACCTCTGACATGTGCTCCGAGTGAGTCGTTGAGCAGTTCGCCTCCCTCGAAAGTGATGACTGTTCCTTCCTGTGCGTCAAAAATAAATTGTGGCACAGCCGCGCAGTTCTGTCCGAAGTCAATAACTAATGTCTCTCCTGCATGGATATTCATCTTATCGCCTGATTGGTATTCTCTATCAATGAGCACTTTACCAAAATGAGTGTCGTCTGCGTTCTCTATTTGGGAATAGACATATGCTATTTGTGGTGCGAGTGCGAGGTCGTAGCGTAGATACACTTCAGCGCCATTGGATGGGAGTATTTCTCCATTGAACTCCTTATTTACTTCAGGTGTGGTGAGTAGTTCTGGTGTGTCATATCCCATTGGTATGCGTGCGTCATATTCTTCTCCATCAAAGATAGCTGCATGCGTGACTGGTCCTGCTATGCCTGCTTTCCAATGGATGGTATCGGTATATACATACTCCACAGTACTATCTGTATATATGATTTGGAGGTCTGCTCTGAAGGCACATTTCTTGCCATACATTCCTTTGGTGCCCGCAGGGGTGATTATTTTATCCGCCCACCATCCCGGTGTGACTTGCGCAGCGAGAGTGTTTGTTTCCCCCGGCGCTGTATTGAGTGCGTCTGTGATGTCATAGGCAAATGCGTATTTCGTCTTGGCATAATCGGTATATCCCGGTTTGAGCACTTCCGTCCCCACTCTCTTGCCATTGACGAAGAGGTCATATACGCCGAGTGCTGTGGTGACCCATACGGCTTTTTGTATCTGCTTTTTCGGTGTGATAGAAGTCATGAACCAATTGGCGCCATCCGCAGCTCTGCTGCCGTCATAGACGGTATCCGTTACCACTGGTGCATCCACTACAGATATCCATTGTGCGTACTCGGTTATTTGCGATGCTTGTACGCGTTCTCCTACCACCTCGTCCGGGGTGATGGTGTATTTCTGATTACATGCTGCGAGCATTGTGAGTGCCGCAAGAAGAAGGGTGTGCTTTTTCATATTATTGTATTTTTTGTCCCATGGCATTGTATGTAGCGCCATTGGTATGGATGAGTAATTGCCCGTTTTCTAAAGTCTTAACGGCTTTGGTAGTAGTATTGGGTGACTGTATGTCTTGAGAAGGTTGTCCAATAGAGAGCCACTCATTATAATATAATCGTCCATTGCTATAGAATTTGATGCGGTGCTTACCTGCAGTGAAGTGGACAGGGAAAGATTGTGTCTCCCAATGGTCAAAATCAGTGGTTGATGTGGCTTTGGGTTGGATCGTAGTTATTTTGACATCATCCTCATAGACATCAATCTTGGAATTATTCTTGCATGCGATGCGCATATAGACATCAT
>JAZNQB010000286.1:0-8969 GCA_045589995.1 Paludibacteraceae bacterium | reverse complement strand
AGAAAGTTATGGGATAGTAATAATCGAGAATGTGCCGATTGAAATAAAACCTAATAGGTTTAATGAACGATACATGCGCACGAAGAAAGAAAAAATGCACCATGATTTAACATTGGTTTGATTTCTGGCACGATATTTGACATTAAGAAGGTAAAAACAATAAATAATACGATTATGAAAAAATTAACTACACTTCTTCTGATGTTGACACTCATGAGTGTTGCATCGTGGGCAGATGAGACAATCACTGTTTCAGCCAACAGTACGGATATCTCAGAAGGATTAGATTTGAAGGTTGTAGCTAAGCTCTTTGCAGAAGCTGAGAATCTTGAGCAATTTGAAATGAAGCTCAATAACCCGGACAGTGCGTTCTGCAACCTCGATCTGAATGGAGATGGTCAAGTGGATTACTTGCGCGTGATAGAGACAGGCGAAGGAAATAAGCGTCTTATCGTATTACAAGCTATCTTGGCTAAAGATATATACCAAGATGTGGCTTCCATCTATGTGGAAAAAGATGAGGCAGAGCAAGTAAGTGTACAAGTGATAGGTGATGAATATGTATATGGTGAGAACTATATAATCGAACCTATCTATATACGCAGACCATTGATCTATGATTGGTTCTGGGGTACAACATGGTACGCATGGACTTCACCATGGTATTGGGGATATTATCCAAGTTGGTGGTACGCACATAGTTGTTGGGCACATGACTGGTATTGGCATCACTGCTATGCATTCCATCATCACCACCATTGGTGCTCTTTCCGTCCGGGACACCATGTACACCATGGGTGGCATGAGTTACATAGCGGTGTAACCCGCAGAGATTATGCCGTTGCTCATCCACATCGCTCTTTCTCTCAGCGTAATAGCGGAATGAGAAACGCTCGTGATATACGCAGCACTTCGAGTGTTCGTACACGCCAAGCATTAGCAGCAAACACCCCTACGCGTTCTACAGCAAGTCGCACTTTCGGTAGTCAGAACACCGTTGCATCGCGTTCTCAATCAGTAGCGCGTAAGGATCAAGCCACCGCGCAGCGCACTGCTACCACTCAACGCACTGCTACCGCGCAACGCACCAGTACTGCTACTACCCAACGCACAGCCACCGCGCAGCGAACCAGTGCTGCTACTACCCAACGCACTGCAACCGCACAGCGAACCAGTGCTCCTGTACGCACCAGTGCGGCTAGCACGCAACGCACAAGCGCTACTCCCCAGCGCACTACCACTACCACCACGCGCTCGTCCAGCACATACACTCCTCAGCGCATGCCTTCGAGTTCACGCAGTAGTGTAGGCACTTACTCAGGTGGCAGTCGTTCAAGTGGCGGTAGTGGAGGAGCACGCCGATAAGAACTATAACGATAATAAAATAAGGTGACTCGTATGAGCCACCTTATTATTTTATGCGCGCGTGTGTGCGATTAGTGTGCTGCTAACATATTACTTGGATCGAGCAGTTCGTCTAATTGTTCTTTACTTAGAATGCCGTGCTCTAATACGAGATCATATACACCTTTGCCTGTCTCCAATGCTTCTTTAGCAATCTTGGTAGAAGCTTTGTAACCAATAACAGGATTGAGTGCAGTGACGATACCAATAGAGTTCTTAACGGTAGCAGCGTTATGCTCGCGATTGATAGTAATGCCGTCAATACATTTCTCACGAAGGATTTGCATCACATTACGCAACCATGTGATAGATTCGAAGATACATTCGGTGATAATTGGTTCCATCACATTGAGTTGTAACTGTCCTGCCTCCGCTGCAAAGCATACAGTGGTGTCGTTGCCAATCACTTTGAAGCATACTTGGTTGGTTACCTCTGGAATAACAGGGTTTACTTTGCCTGGCATGATAGATGAACCTGGCGCCATAGGAGGTAGATTGATTTCGTGTAAACCACAACGAGGACCGGATGCCATTAATCGCAGGTCATTACATGTTTTGCTCAGTTTGACAGCTAAGCGTTTCAATGCGCCTGAGTAACTTACATAATCGCCAGTGTCAGGTGTTGCAGCCACTAAGTCTCTTGCTTTGGTGAATGGTTCGCCTGTTAGTTCGCATAGCTTCTGTGTGCAGAGTTCTGCATATCCAGCCACAGCGTTCAAACCAGTACCGATGGCAGTAGCGCCCATGTTGATTTCGTATAAGAAGTTAGCATTGCGGTTTAAGTTAGCAATTTCGTCCTCTAATGTATTAGCGAAAGCGTGGAATTCCTGTCCGCTGGTCATAGGCACTGCATCTTGTAGCTGTGTGCGTCCCATCTTGATAGAGTCGTTAAACTCATCGCCTTTCTTGCGTAATGCAGCCACGAGTTTGCTTAGTTCTGCTGTTAGTTCGCGGTTCATACGAATGAAGGCATAGCGGAAAGCAGAAGGGTAGGCGTCATTGGTGGATTGAGCGCAGTTGACATGATCGTTAGGCGAGCAGAATTGATACTCACCTCGTTGGTGCCCCATGATTTCCAATGCGCGGTTAGCGATTACCTCGTTGGCATTCATGTTGACAGTTGTTCCAGCACCGCCTTGCACCATGTCGGTAGGGAATTGGTCGTGCATCTTACCGTCAATCAGTTCCTTACATGCTTGCGCGATGGCTGCATAGATTTCATCATTGATAACACCAAGTTCGTGGTTGGCCTCAACAGCAGCGAGTTTAATATAGCCCATCGCAATGATATACTCTGGGTAGTCAGACATTTTGAGGTTACTAACTTTGTAATTGTTAATACCGCGTTGAGTCTGTACGCCATAGTATGCATTGGCTGGTACTTGCAATTCGCCTAATAAATCGGATTCAATGCGAAATGCCTCGCATGATGGTTTTTGAAGTTCTTCTTTCATAATGAAAAAATATATAGTTGGTAATGTATATTAT
The DNA here is from genome assembly GCA_045589995.1 of Paludibacteraceae bacterium. Taxonomy (GTDB): domain Bacteria; phylum Bacteroidota; class Bacteroidia; order Bacteroidales; family Paludibacteraceae; genus Colicola. The sequence continues at coordinate 6,077 of JAZNQB010000286.1, read as the reverse complement.
TGTGCGATTGAACCTAATAAGGACTGAACAAATTCTTTTCTGTTAAAGCATTGTAGGTCAGTCATTTGTTCTCCTAATCCAATGAATCGGACAGGTATTTTGAATTGGTCAGAGATGCCAATAACCACTCCTCCTTTGGCTGTTCCATCCAGTTTGGTAATGGCGAGTGAAGTGACCTGTGTGGCTGCAGTGAATTGCTTTGCTTGCTCAAAGGCATTCTGTCCAGTAGATCCGTCTAAGACGAGCATTACGTCGTGTGGTGCATTGGGTACTACTTTTTGCATCACATTCTTTATCTTGGTCAACTCGTTCATGAGGTTGATTTTATTATGTAGTCGTCCGGCTGTATCAATGAGCACTATGTCTGCGTCGTTGGCTTTGGCAGACTGCAATGTATCGAAAGCCACCGACGCAGGGTCGGAACCTTGTTGCTGCTTGATGACAGGTACGCCAATGCGTTCGCCCCATATACATAATTGCTCTACTGCTGCCGCGCGGAAAGTGTCTGCAGCGCCGAGATAAACCTTCTTGCCTGCTTGCTTGTATTGATACGCGAGTTTGCCAATCGTTGTAGTTTTACCTACGCCATTGACACCTACAACCATGATAACATAGGGTTTGGTAGGTAGTTCATCCGCGAAATCCATTTCATCTCCGCTATTGTTCTCTTGGAGTAGTTCGACGATTTCTTCTACTAATAGTTGGCGCAGTTCGGAGGTGCCGAGGTATTTATCTCGTTTGGCTCTCTCTTGTACGCGCTCAATGATGCGTAGTGTGGTGTCTACGCCCACATCGGAGGTGATGAGTGCTTCTTCTAAGGAGTCGAGCACATCATCATCAATAGTTGATTTTCCTGCGATAGCATGACTAATCTTGCTGAGTACAGATTCCTTGCTTTTTTCGAGTCCTTTGTCTAAGGTCTCTTTCTTTTCTCTGTTAAATAATCCAAAAAATGCCATATTTATAATTTATTTATTATGCAATGAATTGAGATATTCTTCGTGTAAATGGTAATATTTGTGCTTAAACCATATATACAAAGCGCTTAGCAGAATTAGGGTGGTGAGTAAATAATACCAATGTGCTTGTTGCGGAATAAATATGAAGCCTATAGATATAATCATCTGAGTTGCAGCATATGCCAATGACACCATTTCATGAGGCAAATGGAGTTCGTTGGTCATTAGTTGAAACGCATGTTTTCTATGTGCTTGTCCTAAGTTCTCATGCAGTATTATACGGTGACAAATGGTTAGAATAGAGTCCACTCCGTATATGGCTAATAGTATTATATAACTTATATCTCCCGTCAACCAAATAAGTTTACCGATAGGTAACAGAAGAATAAAAGCTATACCTATGCTGCCAATGTCCCCTGCAAAACATTTCGCTTTCCCTTTCGGTCGGAAATTGAAAAAACAGAAAACGATGCACGCAATTGCAGTTATGATAAGATAGGACATGTCTATAAAATGTAACTGATTGTTTAGCAGCATCAATGGCGCTAATACAGCAAGCGAATATCCGCCTGTAATACCATTTATACCATCCATAAAATTATATGCATTGATGATGCCAACGCATACGATGAGTGCAAGTAGGATTACCCACCAATACGCACATAGCATAACTTGTAAATCAATGAATAAAAGTATGACAGCTATGAATTGTGCCACTAATCGTATGGAGTCGGGAAGCGAGCGTATGTCGTCAATAAAACTAATGCAGCATAGCATTGTCAAACCCAATAGAAACCAAGGGTACTGAAAACCAAAGAAAGCACTCCATAACCATGCACCAAATAGGAAGATAATTCCTCCACCACGCAGTACAATCGTACTATGCGAGGAGCGCTCGTTGGGCTTGTCAATGATATTAAAATGGTCTGCCAAACGGAAATAGAGCATTTCTAAACCAATCAATGCAACACCTATTATTATATAAGGAATATAATCACTCATTGTGTATCAATAAAACGATAAATAAAGTAAAAAATACTATTGCGTATTGTTAATATTCCTGCCATAAGACAGTTGTATCCTAAAATATGATGAAACATTTGATAGTGATATTTTAGGAAAGCCAATTTATTCCCTTTGCTTACGCCATTATGGCTGCGATAAATAGCGAGTGGCTCTTGTATTCCGTGTGCGGTATATCCTTTGCGCAGAATAGTTAACCATAATGCATAATCATTGCGTTTATCAATATGTGGTATTTGTATCGTACCGATTTGCTCCCTATCGTACATCACCGTTAAGCATCCTATTCTATTCCATTTCGTTAGTTGGTAATAGTTTTGTGTAGTAGGGCATTGGTGTATGCAATAATCTGTATGGGTAGGGTGTTGTATATAATACGCAGTGTAGGACATAGGAATATTATTCTTCTGCATAAATCCTACTTGCTTTTCCAGTTTGGTGGGTAGCCATTTATCGTCAGCATCCAGGAATGCGATATATTTCCCTTTAGCTGCTTGTATGGCCTTATTGCGTGATAATGCGGCGCCCATATTGTGTTCATTACGCATATATGTGATACGTGCGTCTTGGTATGCAGAAACGATGGTTTCCGTGTCATCTATTGAGGCGTCATTCACGATTAATAGTTCCCAATTGGTGTATGTTTGGAATATAACACTATCAATAGCCTCACGGATGAATGGACCATTGTTATATGCAGGCATTATGATGCTTACTAAATCCATATGCGTAAAATGGTATTGAGGGAACCTATCACTCGAGTGAGATAAAATCTAAACGAGTAGTGGGTGCCATGTATGTATATCCGCGTGTACTCTTTTATCAATGCAAGTCGATTGCATATTGTTTCTTTCGCTGACATATTTTGCGAAGCGCTCTCTTGTCGTATGCGTCTGAAGTATATAGCGTCTTGATTGCTAAAATGTATATATTGCATGCGATTAGAGACGGCAAACATAAATAAGGAGTCTTCGCCGTTTTTAAAACGATTATCAAATCGTGTCTCACCGATGATAGAGCGATGAATGAGTTTCATACACGCTCCATTCATATACCTGCGTGGTTGATAATAGGGTAGTATGCGATCTTGTTGTGTCCACCGCAGGTATTCTTTCTCAATATAATATGGCGGTGTTATATGCGCGTGTGTGTTGTCAAAGGCGAAGGTATAACTTGCGGCGATGGTAGTGGGTGAAGCTAATGCATACAGCGATGCTAAATACATATCGGAAATATAGTCATCGTCATCAATAAATGTGATATATTCTCCTTGGGCATATTCTAATCCTATATTTCGTGCATTAGACACTCCTGGTTTGTTGGTTTGAATCACATGCATTTGTATTTGTGGATGTGCAGTAGCGTATTCTTTCAATTGGTTATGCCATGGGTTGTCACATCCGTTAAGTACAACAATCACCTCCCACAATGAAGTATCCATTGTTTGGCGGCACAGACTATCAAGGCATTGGTATAAATAGTCTTGCGGTTTATATGTAGGTATGATGACGCTTATTTGCATAGTATTTCTTTTAGGCGATTGATACCTTGTTCTAATCCAAAAAAGGTGTAATACTCTTCTTGTATCGTTTGGCGTGAGTAGGCATCAGAAGCAATGTATGTATGTATTGCTTGTATTGCTTTGATGAAGCTATTTATATCGTTATATGTTTGAAAATAGGTTTTATTGCTTAGTATTTCGTATCCTCTTGCCGAGCGCTCGTGTAGTATGACGGGTTGCCCAGCTCGTAATCCGTCCATGATGCGTAGTTTGAGTCCGCCTCCGCTATCCATTGGGCAAAGATAAATAGTGCAGTCAGCTGCTAATGAGCGTATATCTTTTGGGTTGGGGTGAATAGTCATGTTCGGTGTCTGCTGTACTATGTTTATTAGGTGCTCTGAAGGATTTCGTCCCATGAGTGCTACTTGCCAATCAGGTAATAAACGCGTAAAGGCTGGCATATAGCATTGTATGAATTGCATCAATGAGTTTTTGTTCTGCTTATCGCCCAAGGCACATGTGATAACTGCTGTTTTGGATGGGGATATATGCTCCAGTGATTGTTTCTGGTATGTGGGTTCAAAAATGCCTACTACATGGTTGTTTTCTCGTTTGCCATACTCGCATTCGAAGGTATTACAGTCGGATGAGGTTAAGAAAAGATTGATATCTGCTCCTAAGTATCCTTTCTTTTCCCAGTGTTTGACGAGTGCGGTGGTGTGCCCGAATAGGGTGAGTATTGAACGACTTGCAATGCGGTATTCGGGTTCGTAGTTGTGGTGTAATACAATGATGCGCACCGATGCTTGTTTGAGTTTTGCGATAAGACTTCCTGCAAATAATCCCGTATTGATGAATATGGTGTGGTAGGTACTAGGATATTGCTCTATGTATTTTACTATATATTCGGCTCCGCGATGGAATTGACCTTTAACTATCCCTTTTATTATTTGCTTTGTATTGCGTTTCGGTACATCAATAGTGTTGTATCGTTCGTCGCGAATATGTGCCTCTTTTGGGTGTAGGACATCTATTTGGCCTGGGTAGAGAGCTAATAAGGCTTCTATGTATGCTTGTACACAAAACGAGCCACCACCTGGTTGGGTGATGTTAACAGTGGTCGCGTCTATGAGTATGCGTTTATCCATTTTTTTGTTTTGTATATAATGCGTGGTGTAGGATGTAATACATTTTTCTCAAAGTGTGTATGAATAATCCTTTCCGCAGTGCAAGGCGATATTTCTCGTCTTGTTCATTGTTTTGTTTATTGCGTAGGAAATTCCATTTCCATTTTGCTTCTAATAATATCGCCCTCAGTTTAGTGCCTGTATGCAACTGTTTGCTTATCGTATGGTTATGTATCCTGTATAGGAATACCACTTCGCTGGTATTGACAATTCCTTCCTTTTTTGCTGCTATGATGGCCGAAATATCGTCGCTTCCCCACGCTAAGGGTAGCGCGTAAAATCCTCCTTGCTCTTTTAATGGATGAGATGCATAGCAAAAATCCCCAATAAATTGATGTTTGTAATTATATGTGCGATGGTACAATAGACTCATTGCAGATTCCCATTCTGGTCTTGCTGTGGTATGACAAACGAATTCTCCTTGCTCGTCGATGATATCTGTTTGTCCGTGTATTATTTCTGTAAATGGGTATTTCTTTATATAAGACATGTAGGTAACTAAACAATCCGGTGCTAATATATCATCGTCGCCGATACAAATACAATACTCTCCCTTGGCTTGTGCGAGGCATGTATTCCATTGTTTTACTAAATCTTTTCCTCCTATATTTGTCTCATTCACATAGTAATGAATGCGTGCGTCGTGGTATGCAGCAACGATTGAGTCGATAGGTTCTGGCGAGGCGTCATTAATAATGATTAGTTCCCAATCAGTGTATGTCTGAGCGATGACACTATCTATACACTCATGCAGGTATTTGGCTTTGTAAACAGGCAAAAGGATAGAGAATGTAATCATTGTTCTCCCTCCTTTCTATAGCGCTTGTATATATAGGTCAATGCAAAAATAGTGTAGAATAGAACTATCGCTATGATTTGCAAGTTTCCTTCAAATGAATAGTTGAATAAGTACATACCCCCTTGCATACAAACACACATTGCGAAATATGCCAATACAAGTCGATGAAATGGGATAGTATTGGGTGCATTTGTACGGGTCAGTCGCGTGAATATGATGCTGAATAGGATGAATAGGATAGCCGTGGTTGTACCTCCGAAATCCAATACAAAGTCACCAACGAAAGTAGAGAATATGGAATCATCCATCTTGATGGCAGGATAAGCACTGCGTACGCCAAAGATTCCTTCTGGTACAGGCATACCCATTAGTTGTTTGAATATATTACATGTACGGTCACCGTGTCGTATTGCATCGGAATCTAATGCAAACTGATTGAAGTAATAGGGTGCTTCGCCTATGTAATATACCAATCCTCCGTATAATCCTCCTTCTCGTTCGCCAAAACGACTGATGGAGAGCATTAGGAATGGTACAGCAATAGAGATGGCGAGTATGATAAGTGCAACGCGTACGCCACGCTGGATACGCACAGGAAGCATAGGACG
>JAZNQB010000285.1:0-6639 GCA_045589995.1 Paludibacteraceae bacterium | reverse complement strand
CATAATTTAGTATTGAAACTAAAATAATAAAAATAAAGAAAACAATTTTAATGTAATCAAAAACACGGCGGATGATAGTAATTGTAAATAAACATAGACAAACACCTCTAGCCTCTATGCTCTTTGTCACGCCCGCTATGCCTATTGGCCTACGCGGCCTTGAGCGTAATCTTCTTAATCCGCATTTATATGCGAGCATATAATGCGCCTTAATAATCTTTCTCTCTCGCCGGCAGAATGTCTGCCGTCTCCTAACAAACAGCATTGAGTCCATCGGCAATAAACAAAGATAAATTTTACATTATCGTGTCATATTTATCATCCGCCTAACAAAAACGCGTTCACTTTGTTCACTTCAAAAACGGCAATGCTACTCAACATTACTTAAGGTAGTTATCCTTGAGTGAGCAGGTGCGGTTGAGCACAAGATGGTTAGAAGTGGTATCTGGGTCCACTACGAAATAACCTTGCTTGAGCAATTGGTAGTGGTTCATATTAAGCACTTCTTCGCTATTGGCAGGATAATTCTTACATTCGCTACGCAATGAACCTTCCACCTTGATGTTTTTTACCTCTAAGCTATTTGGATTGAGCAGTTCACGGAAGTCTCCTTCTTCAGCCGATGGGTTCTCGCATGCGAAGAGTCGGTCATAAAGGCGCACTTCGGCATCAAGGCAAGAGTTGCACTCCACCCAGTTGATGGTAGCTTTCGTCTTGCGATTTCCTCCTTCTGTGCCAGACTTAGAATCCGGGTCGTAGGTAGCATACACAGTGGTTATATTACCATTCTCGTCCTTCTCGCAACCTGTGGCTTGGATGATATAACTGCTCTTGAGTCGCACTTCGCGTCCACCAGGACTGAGGCGATAGAATTTATTATCGGCTTGCTCGAGGAAGTCCCCGCGCTCGATATATAGTTCTTTACCAAAAATCATCTCTCTGGTGCCGAGTTCTGCATGTCCGTCTATATTCTCTGCGATGATGGTCTCGCCTTCTCCATCGTAGTTAGTGATGACTAATTTGACAGGATCGAAGATAGCACATACGCGTGGTGCTGTCTCTTTGAGGTCCTCGCGGATAGTATGCTCAAGAAGGCTCTGGTCAATCATTCCTTCCACTTTGGTATAACCAATCTTATCCATGAAGCTACGGATGGCTTGTGGTGTATAACCGCGGCGGCGAAGACCACAGACAGTAGGCATGCGAGGGTCGTCCCAACCTGCTACCAGTCCTTCCTTCACAAGCTGAAGCATCTTACGCTTGGACATGACGGTATAGGTGATATTGAGTCGATTGAACTCATACTGATTAGGGCGATAATCAGATCCCCATGGAGATAATCCTGCGAAGTTAGGTCCCGCGAATTGGTCGATGAAATAATCATACAATGGACGGTGCACAGTGAACTCCAATGTACAGATAGAATGGGTCACGCCCTCGAAATAATCGGACTGTCCGTGTGCAAAATCATACATTGGGTACACATTCCACTGACGACCTGTACGGTGGTGTGGATGTGAGGTTATGATACGATAGATGATTGGGTCACGGAAGTGCATATTCGGATTTGCCATGTCTATTCTCGCACGCAATACCATTTTGCCTTCTTCTATCTCTCCGCGCTGCATAGCCTCAAAGAGCTGAAGGTTCTCCTCAATAGGTCTATCGCGGTATGGGGAGTTAACACCGGGTTCGGTAGGCGTACCTTTCTGCTCTGCTATCTGTTCTGCTGTCTGCTCGTCCACATAGGCTTTTCCTTCTTTGATAAAGCGGATAGCGAGGTCGTACAACTGCTGGAAATAATCAGAAGCGTAGTATATCTGTCCCCATTTAAATCCGAGCCAAGCGATGTCTCGCTCTATAGAGTCCACATATTCAGTATCCTCTTTGGCAGGGTTAGTATCATCAAATCGAAGGTTGCACACTCCATTATATCGCTCAGCGATACCGAAGTCCATGCATATAGCCTTGACATGTCCGATATGCAGATAGCCGTTTGGTTCTGGCGGGAAACGCGTTTGTATGCGTCCGTCATTCTTACCTTCTAAGAGGTCTTTCTCTACTATCTGCTCAATAAAGTTGAGACTTCGAGTTTCGTTTACACTTGGGTCATTGACCATTTTTTCGTTTGTCATATTGATGTATTTATTTTATTAGCCTTTGATAATACCTCGTGGGGAGGATTTGATGAAAGAAAGGATTGTATCGCGTTCCGTGGAGGCAGGCATATTAGCTTCGATATGCGCAAGTGCCTGCGTGGTATTCATACCATTATTGTATATGAGGCGATAGGTTTCTTGGATAGTATGTATCTGCTCTGGCGTATATCCGCGGCGATTGAGTCCGACAGAGTTAATACCACAGAACGCGATGGGTTCGCGCGCTGCAATAGCATATGGAGGCACATCTTTATTGATTTTGGAGCCTCCTTGAATCATCACATGTGAACCGATATGCGTAAATTGGTGCACTAATGTACCACCACCTATGATGGCGAAATCATCTACCACTACTTCGCCAGCCAACTGCGTTGCATTGGACATAATAATATTATTATTGAGGACGCAATCATGGGCTACATGGCAGTATGCCATAATAAGATTATTATTGCCTATGACTGTTTTGCCTTTGCTGGCTGTACCGCGATGGATGGTTACAAACTCACGGAGGACATTATTATCGCCTATGATAGTCCAAGTCTCTTCTCCTCGGAACTTCAGGTCTTGAGGTATGGCTCCAATAACAGCAGAAGGAAAAACATGACAGTTCTTCCCTATTTGCGTATATTGGCATATGGTTGCACTTGCGTCGATGACACAATTATCTCCAATTATCACATCGCTCTCGATGCATACGAATGGACCGATAGTTACATTCTCGCCAATCTTGGCATTAGGATGAACAAAAGCTAAAGGGCTAATAGTATTTGCCATTTGTAGTTGTATTTATATGAATTATTCGTTTAACATTCTATTTCTCAGTCGGCGCACACATTGTGTATTGAAGGTGTGGCCTGGTTTGTATGCTGTAATCTTGCCCTGTATGCGTACACCTAAGAGTGACAGGTCGCCAATCACATCAAGCAGTTTATGCCGCGCAGGTTCATTCTGATAATTCAGCGGGGAGAGGTATCCTAATTTAGAAGCATCAATATGTGGCTGCCCTAATTTATCACAGAAAAGATCCATTCCCTCTTGTGACATCTCTGTCTCGTAAATAACGAGTGCATTCTTGAGATCCCCACCCTTAATAAGCCCCACTTTGAGTAATGGTTCTATCTCTCTCACAAAGCAGAAAGTGCGTGCAGCAGAAATCTCTCTTGGATAATCCTCCAAATTCGTAAGCGACGCATGCTGCTCTCTTAACAATATAGATGGGAAAGAGATTGTAACATTGACTTCATAATGGTCACATGGTTCGATAATCATTCTATGCCCATGCTCCGACACATACTCAATAGGTTCGGTAACGACGAATACTTTCTGTTCTGCTTCTTGTTCTTGCAGTCCCACGCGTTGTATTTCTCTTACATAAAAGCGTGCGCTGCCATCCAAGATAGGCATCTCTGGTGCATTGAGTTCGATAATACAGTTATCCACTCCCATGGCATAGAGGGCACTGAGCGCATGCTCCACAGTACTTATTTTCCATGCTCCTCGCTCAAGTACTGTACCGCGTTCCGTCGCCGACACATAATCTGCTAAGGCTTGGTAGCATGGTTGCTTAGGCAAGTCCACACGGCGCAAACAGACACCTGTATTCTCCGGTGCGGGTAAGAAAGTGGCAGTAACCTGCAAACCTGTATGCAGTCCCACCGAACTGAGTGTAAAAGGCTCTTTTAATGTATGTTGCTTGCTCATTTTTTTTCTAATTGGTTTATTCGTTTAAGAATATCTGGTAATTGCTTAAAGCCTACTATTGCTCTTCTCCATACTGATGCGTCTATAGCGGGCGAACCTTGGTAAATACCTGGCTTCTTCACGCTACCTGCTACACCCGTCTGTGCGCCGAAGACACATTGGTCTGCTATCTCTATATGTCCAGCTACGCCTACTTGTCCTGCCAGTATGCAGTGGTGACCTATCTTAGTACTACCTGCAACTCCAACTTGCGCGCACATGAAAGTGGATTGCCCCACTTCTACATTATGCGCCACTTGAACAAGATTATCTAACTTAGCATTCGAGCGCACAATAGTTGTGCCCATCATAGCGCGGTCGATAGTAGTATTGGCTCCTATTTCCACATCATCCTCAATAACCACATTGCCAATCTGTGGTATTTTTTGATTAAGTCCTTTGGAGTCTGGTTCAAATCCAAAACCATCTGCGCCAATCACCACGCCACTATGAATGATACAATTAGCGCCCACTTGGCAGTTATAATACACCTTACTGCCTGCATACAGGATGGTATTATCACCTATCACCACATTGTCACCAATATAAACCTGCGGATAAATTTGCACTCCTTTACCTAATCGCACATTTTTACCAATATACGCAAAGGCGCCAATATACGCATCTTCGGGCACCTGCACTCCTTCGCTAACGAAAGAGGGTTGTTCTATTCCTTGGCGAGTGGGATTGATGGTCTTGGCCACTAATTGCAATAACTGCGCCATCGCTCCGCGTGCATTCTCTACAGCAATGAGGGCTGATGATGCATTTTGCGCAGCGGCAATGATAGAGTCGTTTAAAAGGGATTGGGTCACTAATATTACTCCCGCTTGAGATGTAGCGATAAAAGGCAAGTACTTTTCCTCCGTAACGAAAGACAACTGATGTGACTGTGATTGCTCAATAGGAGCCACATCCGACACCTTAGCGGATGTGTTTCCATATAACTTTCCGCCCAATAAGAGGGCTATTTGCTGTGCACTAAATTCCATTATAGTCGATAACTAAATAAATAAATCTTTTGCGGCTTGCGCGTGAGCGCATTGAGGTCAAGTATCTCACTTGCTTGTGCTATATCACGCACTGTATCATCGCCGTATAATATGTCTATTGAATCAGCTTTTTCGCTGTATGTATTACTGGTAGAGACATGCTCCACAAAGCAGTATTGCGCTTCTTCGTATGTGATGCCTAAGGCTTGGGCATACTTCTTACTGAGTGCATCCTTCTGCGCATCGGTAAGCGGCTGCTCCAACAATTCACCGCGGAAAAGTTGCCTATTGACGAAGGTGGAACTAAGTGTGCTGAGCACTTTATCCTCATTACTTATCCAAGCCTTGATAGCCGACAAGACATCTGTGTCATCCAAGAGTGCATATTGGTCAAGCGCAACCGAAGTGGGGCTAAACATTTCCATTGTAACTGTCTGGTACAAGAAGAAACGCAACGATGGCGAACAGAAGAGTTCTTTTCCTTGCTTGGCCAATTGCTTGGCGCGTGATAAAATCTTAATAAGGTGCTGCTCCGCTGCCACAGATGTCTTATGCAGATAAACCTGCCAGTACATCAATCGGCGTGCTACTAAGAATTTCTCTACAGAATATATACCTTTCTGCTGCACCACCAATTTGTCATCGCGCACATCGAGCATCTTGATAAGGCGTTCACTTGCCACTCGTCCCTCTTGCACACCCGTGAAGAAGGAATCACGGCAAAGATAATCCATTCTATCCACATCCAACTGACTTGAGATGAGCTGGTGCAAGAAGTGCTTTGGATACTCATTCTTAAAAATAGCGATTGCCTCGTCTAATGGTCCCGCTTCACCTTCCTGACGCAAGTCCTGATTGATACGCTCCATCATAATGAGCGAAATATCTTCGTGCGTAACGCCATCCACAATGGTATGCTCAAGCACATGCGAGAAAGGTCCATGACCTATATCATGCAACAAGATAGCTATCATAGCAGAAGTGGCTTCGCTATCTGTGATTTCTACACCCTTGGTACGGAGCGAATGAATAGCCTCTTGCATGAGGTGCATTGCGCCTATTGAGTGACTAAAACGGCTATGCATTGCGCCCGGATAGACAAGGCACGAGAGTCCTAATTGGCGAATGCGCCCTAATCGCTGCACATATGGGTGCTGGAGCACATCGTATATTAACTCATTGGGAATGGACAGAAACCCAAAGACCGGATCATTGATTATTTTTCGTTTATTGGTCATACTAATACAGCCCGCTTATACATACACATGCATAAACGGGCTGCAAAGTTACGATTTTTTTTTTACATACACAACTTTTGTTGTGTTTTTTTACCTTTCATTGTGTTTGAGGTGCTTTTTTCGCGCTAATACACACGCATAAGCAACTATCATAAGCAACATTACCCATGGTTTGCCTATTGGTAATTTCTCTATGAGTTGATTTTCTCTATCGAGCGGACCATCTATAACAGGAGGTCCTGGTGCTCTGCGCGGTGCAGAGGCGAGGCTTGCCATTTGCGGAGCATTGGATTCTCCAGGCGCAGCCACGGAGCGTGTAGAAGCGAGAGCCAAGAAATTCGTTGTAGGCATTCCCATTTGCTGATTTGGTGTTTGGCGAGAGTGCGAATGACTAACCGTGTACAACATAGAGGCATTACCCCCACCGCCTACTGTCGTCACTTGTGCGCTACTCGTCGTATATAATCCTTTTCCTTGAACAGACTGCATAGGCATTGTTGGTGCGCAAGT
>JAZNQB010000284.1:0-8887 GCA_045589995.1 Paludibacteraceae bacterium | reverse complement strand
TCTCCTGTAGATGCTCCATATAGGTCATTCCGCTGAGTACGGTGAGTATGGTAGGTGGTGTGCCGGCGAAGCGTAGTGCCCATTCGGCGGGAGTAGCGTCGATATCCATCTGTTTCATGGTGCGCATGATATGCGCAGGTTGCTTAGCCAGTCGTCCGCCTAAGAGTGGTTCCATGATGACTGAAGGAATACCTCTTTTCTCTAATTCGGCATATAGGTACGAGGCATCGGTATTGCGTGCTTTCTGCACTTTGGCATGGTTCCAATCGAGCAGATTGAGTTGTATCTGCACAAAATCCCAATGGTATTTACCTTCGTCGTGCCATTGCAAAAGCATGTCAAAAATCTTTATATCTCCGTGGTAAGAGAAACCGAGGTTGCGTATTCTGCCTTCTTTCTTCTGTTCTACGAGCCAATCGAGCACGCCATTGTCCATGTATCGTGCATAGAAAGTCTGCATGGAGTCTTTTCCTTTGGCTGTGCCGCCCACGCTATGGAGTAGCAGGTAGTCTATATAATCGGTTTGCAGATATTGTAGTGAGCGTTCGAACATCGCAATGGACTCCTTGCGTGCCCATGTGTCTGGTGAGAAATTGCTAAGTTTGGTAGCGATGAAATAGTTCTTGCGTGGATGTCTGGCGAGGGCGGTACCTGTAGCTGCCTCTGATTGTCCTTGGCAATAAACAGGCGCGGTGTCGAAATAATTCACTCCATGTGCCAGCGCGTAATCCACCAATTCGTTCACTGCCTCTTGGTCCAAGGCGAAAGGAGCGCCTTCCACTTGTTCTTTCTCGGGCAAGCGCATCATACCAAATCCTAATAGGGATACTTGGTCGCCAGTGTTGGGATTAGTACGCATGGTCATCGCCTCCTCACTACTCTGTACTCCGTACTCACTACTCTGTACTCGTTTCTTGCATGCTGTCAGTAGGAGTGATGAACCAGCCACGGCGGCTGTGCTATGTTTGATAAACTCTCTTCTATCCATAATCAGTCATTGTGATGTTTGTTGTATCCTTCTACATAGATAGCACTGAATGGTCTGGCTGGGCAGAGGTATTCGCATTTGCCGCAACCTATGCATCGTTCTTTATCTATCGCAGGCACTTGTACCGTTCGTCCATCTTGGGTAGTATAATCAACCATCAGTATAGCCTCTGCAGGGCATTGCCGTGCGCATAAACCGCAACTATCTCCGTTGGCGATAGGTATGCAGTTCTTCTTAATCCATTTCGCATGACCAATGCGGATAGCAGTCTTGTCTTCTATTTGTATGGGTTTGATAGCTCCTGTAGGGCACACTTGCGAACAGCGGTTACATTCAGGGCGGCAGAAACCGCGTTCAAAATACATCTCGGGTTGCATGAAGTGTAATGGGTCAGAGGATGGGCGTAGCACATTGTTAGGACAAGCGCTGACACATAACTGGCAAGCGGTGCAGTGTTGCTGCATATGTTGTGCCGAGAGTGCGCCTGGAGGTAGAACGGCTTTCTTTCGCTGCGGTGCTTGTTTGTCTTCTATCTCCGCCAATCCTCCATCCACTTTTATCTTCGCTTGCGCCATGGCGGCAGTACCCACGGCGAGTAATGCGCCTGTGAGCATAGCTCTCCGTTCCGGACTCTCCACCTCCTCAGTCCCTCGTTCTTCGTCCTTCGTACATTGTACATTGTACATCGTACATCGTACATCGTACTTTATTGCTTTGCGATTACATTTATCTATGCAGTCACCGCATACGACGCAGCGCGAATAGTCGATAGTACCATTCTTGGAATCAATAGCTGCCGCTTTGCAGTTCTTGGCGCATAAACCGCATTTATTACATTTCTCTTCGTTCACGCGTATGCGGAAAAGTGAGAAGCGTGCGAAGAAAGAAAGAATAGTGCCTACGGGACAAATGGTATTGCAGTATGTTCTGCCGTGACGCCATGCGAGTACACCGAGGATCACCAAACTCAGTAATGCGATGACGAGGGTTGTCACGCTGCGTAACCATAACTCGGACTCGGGAATCAAATACCACTCGTAATGGCTGTCTATGGCAGCCAATGCATTATTCAGTAAGTCGTAGAGTGGACGGAAGAGTGAGTGGACGATGCGTCCATACGCTGAGTAAGGCGCAAGGAGTGTAGTGACGGGTGCGAAACCGATGATAAGACAGATGATGAATATGCCTAATACGGTGTAGCGCAACCATTTCTTCTCGGGCGAATAACTATATCGGTTCTTCTTGTGCTTTCTGCCCAACCACCCAAAGAGGTCTTGCATCACGCCCAGCGGACAGACGACGGAGCAGTAAAGCCGCCCGAAGAGTAGGGTAAGGATGATTAAGATGCAAAGCACCACGAAGTCCAATGCGATGAGTGCTGGCAGAAATTGTATTTTTGCTACCCAACCCAACCATATGTTTAATGGCCATATGCCCAAGAAAAGCACAGTAATGGCTATGAAGAAGAAAGTGGCTAATGCGATGCGTATTATGCGAAGAAGATTTGTTTTGTTTTTCATATCACAGGTGGGATGTTTTGTAGTATCTGAACGCATTCTTCGATGCTTTCTATACCCTCTAACTGGCTATCAATGGGGCACATATGTGATTTGTCGCGGTTGAGTATCTGTGGCACTTCTTGTGTGGCATAGACGCGTATTCCCTCTCGCTCTAATAGTTCTCGTGCGGGTGTGCATATGATGTTTGTGTGTACCTCTACCACTCCTCCTGTAGCCATTAGTGTTGCGGCTGCTTTACCGATTATTTTATCAGCTACAATAGCGCCTTGGAGCCGTTCGGGCTGGGTGGCAACGAGTGTGAGTAAGTCGCGCACACCGCGGTTGTCATGTGTGGTGAGTGTACTGTCGTTATAAATGAGCAAACTCAGTCCTTGTTGGTTGAGTGTCTCTAACATCTGCATGCCGATCCCTTCGTTCTCTGTACTCACTACTCTGTCCTCTGTACTCACTTGTCCACATCCTACCATGGTAAGGAGAACCATTATGGCCCATAAGTATTTTCTCATACGCATTGATTAACAAAAACTTTTGCGCTGCAAAGATACAACAAAAACTGCACATACGCAAGCAATCACGACTATTTCTTCAAAAAAAGATTTTTCTTTTTTATTATCAAGGCTAAATAAACCTATTATGCTCGCATAGAATAGGATTGTTTTGACGGATAATGAATGCGCAAGCATGGAAGAAATAGTCGTGATTACTTATGTATGCACCGCGGGACGCAGCTGTATTTTCGAAGGGGCCCCTGGTGAAAACAAGGGGGAGTAGGTCGAAGATTGCTTAGCAATAATCGTTTGAGCGAAGCGAAATAAGAAGGTACAACTTTTTTTGACATATGCAAGAAAAAATAGCACAGAGACGAATTTTGTATAGAGTGTAGTTCTTTTTTTTTGGACTTGCTCCTCTTAGCCGAAAGGGCACGATAAGGTCATGCAACGATTATAGATAGTCAGTACAAGGAAGAACTATATACAAAAAAAAGACACCTTCGGATGAAGATGTCTTTTGTGCGCAGGATGAGACTCGAACTCACACGGCCTTGCAGCCACTACCCCCTCAAAGTAGCGTGTATACCAATTTCACCACCTGCGCTCGTATTCATTTTATAGATGAACCGAACTGGTGCCCAGAACAGGACTCGAACCTGCACGTCGCGAAACACTCGCACCTGAAACGAGCGCGTCTACCAATTCCGCCATCTGGGCCCAAACCTGTATGGGTTTGATTTAGAAAAAAATAGCAGGAAGGAATCCTGCTCTTTTCTAAATGAGTGCGGAAAACGAGACTCGAACTCGCGACCCCAACCTTGGCAAGGTTGTGCTCTACCAACTGAGCTATTTCCGCGTATATAAAAGATCGATGCTTTTCGAAAGCGGGTGCAAAAGTACTGCTTTTTTTTGAATTGACCAAATATTTTGGCAAAAAAATGCAAAAAAAATGCAAAAAGTGCTAAAAATGGACTATTTGAATACGCCTGTACTCCTTTTTATGAGAAATACAGGCGTTGTGGTTTGTTTATTTCTTAGCGTTAAATAATGTCTGCAGTGCGGGTGTTGGTCGTCCGTCAGGAGTGAGTGCCCCCATTTGGTAACTTCCCCATCCAAGTGGTATGTATTCGGCGGGTTTCCATCCTCCGTAACATTGTGGTTCCCAATAGAAGATGCCTACGCATGAATCAATAGCGCATACACGATTGACAAAATCAGTCATCACTTCGTTGGATAGTGCCGCTATGGAGTCTGGGTTAACTTCTCGTCCGTTCTTCCAATCGCTATTCTTGATGCCTACTTCGGCAATCATGACGGGTTTGTGGAAGGTGTCAATCAGTTTGCGTACATTCTCTTCTGCACGGATATTCATCTCTTGCCACGGCAGTCCTGACCATTCGCCCATCATGGGGTAGTGTGAGAGGCCAATCATATCAAATTCACAGCCATGTCTAATCAGTTCGTCAAAGAACCAATCGCGATATAGATATGCATTATCCACATGTATAATAGTGATAATATCGTCGAAAGCTTCTTTGGCAGCTTTGCATCCTGCAATAGTGAGTCCGGTGTATTGTGCCCATTGTGCATCTTTGACCGGGTCTTTTTCTGGGTTCATCTCCACTTTGCCAACGGGCCAAAGCATGCCGTTAGGTGTTTCATTTCCAATCTGTACCCACTCGGGTTTTACTCCTTCCTCTTTGAGTGCATAGAGCACATCAAGGGTGTGTGCTTGTACGGCCTCGCATAGTTGCTCGTAGTTATACTCTTTCCATGCGGCAGGAATTTCTTGGTGTGAGGGGTCGGCGAAGAAGTCCGAATAATGGAAATCAATCATGACACGCAGTCCTTGTTTGGCAGCTCTCTTAGCCATATAAACCACATCGGGTTTGTTGCTCCATCCGGTGGAGTGGTTAACCCATACACGCAAGCGTATGGCGTTCATACCCATCTCTTGCATAATGGTCAGGCAGTCGCCTTCTTTGCCATTAGCGTCGTAGAAATACACGGAGTCGTGCTCCATTTCGCTTAACCATCCCACATCGCCTCCTCGTGCGAAAGAACCACGGGGGGTGTTTGGTTGATAATAGCAACCTGTTAATAAAATCAAGCACACCAGACCTATAGTGGTCTTTCGTAGCGCGCGCGAATAGTGTAGTATCATAATAGTATTAGTATTGAAAGGTTATTTAGTTATTTGAATCCAAAGACAAAATAAACGGCTCCGACAAGCAGTATGGCTGCTATCATATGGTTCCACCGCAGAGGTGTATGGAAAGCCAACGCGGAAAAAGCGATAAAGACTACCAGTGTAATAACCTCTTGTATCACTTTGAGTTGCATTAGGCTGAATGGCCCTCCGTTGCCCTCAAATCCGATGCGATTGGCTGGTACTTGCAGGCAGTACTCAAAGAAAGCTATGCCCCATGAGAGTAAAATTACAAAAACAAGCGGTGTGGCGCTGGTGAAGAAACCAGTTTGTTGTAGTTTGAGGTGCCCGTACCATGCTAATGTCATGAAAACATTGGATGCCAATAATAGCAGTATAGTATAGAAGATATTCATAATCAGTTTTTAATAGTTGGATGGGGTAAATAATCTGTTTTTATGTTTGTTAAAGCGCCGTAAATGGAGTCGATGGCTTCGGGGTTGAGTGCTTTTATTTGTGATAATAGGTCTTTTACTTTTTCTCGCGAGCTTACATGCTCAAAGGGGCATAGTTTGGTTTGTTTATCATATTTGCTCAATGCGGCATATCGACTGATGTCTGCTTCGTCGATGAGACACAGCGGGCGTATGATGTGTAGTGGCATTTTGTCCATTTGCAGTATGGGAGGCATGGTAGCAAAAGCCCCTTGATAGATGAGATTCATGAGGAGTGTCTCGGCTATGTCATCTCGATGGTGACCAAAGGCAATTTTGTTGCAACCTAACTCTTGTGCTGTGCTGAATAGCATTTTGCGTCTGTACCAAGAACAGAGAAAACAAGGATTGGAGCAGGCGTGTTGTGCAGTAGAGCCGACTCTGTCAGTTGCGGTTTCTCCTATCTCTGTATCTCGGACGATGAGCGGTACTCCAGCCTCGGCGCAGAAACGCTCAAGGTAGGTCAAATCGGTATGATAATCTCGCTCTTTAACACGCACATGAAGTGCCGTGACGGAGAATTTAGGCTTGTATATCTTGGCGCGGCGACCGAGCAATTCGGTTAGGAGTAGGCTGTCTTTTCCTCCGCTTAAACCAATGAGTACATGATCTCCGTCTGCAAGGAGCGCATAATCTGCGCACGCTTTATGGAAACGCTTGGTAAGGCGTGTGCGCAGGCGGGTCTGTTCTATTTGCTCAGGAGTGTATTCCATAGGAGAATATGTAATCGGGTGCAAAAGTACTGCTTTTTGCTTGAATATGCAATTTTAAGTAAACTTAATTGTTAAAAATGTTAAATAAACCAAGCAAAATGCACTTTTTTGTGTTTTTCTTCAAGAAATATTTGGCTATATCAAAAAAAAGTAGTAGTTTTGCAGGCTTTTTCGCGTGAACGATGATTATGCGTACGCGTGATATAAATAAAAGCCGCAAGAATTTTAGTAAACAAAGAAGCCTTTATGGCGAAGAACATTTAGTAATAATCAATTTAAAAACAACAACAAAATGCCTACAATTCAACAATTAGTTAGAAAAGGAAGAGCAGAACTGGTGGACAAGAGTAAGAGCCCTGCGCTCGATAGCTGTCCGCAGCGCCGTGGTGTTTGTGTGCGTGTGTACACCACCACTCCTAAAAAGCCTAACTCGGCAATGCGTAAGGTAGCCCGTGTGCGCCTGACCAACACCAAGGAGGTTAATGCCTACATTCCCGGAGAGGGACACAACTTGCAAGAGCACAGTATCGTAATGGTACGCGGTGGCCGTGTAAAAGACCTGCCAGGTGTTCGTTATCACATAGTTCGTGGTACATTGGATACTGCCGGTGTGGCTAACCGTCTCCAACGCCGCTCTAAGTACGGTGCTAAGCGCCCTAAAGCAAAAAAGTAATCGATTGAGAGAATCGAATTAAGTCGGCCTTTGGCTGACAAACCAGTAAAGCAAAACTAATCTAACTAAATGTTCCATAGAATGGGACGAAACAAATGGGTTGAGGGTTGAGTAAGAGAGCGGAGGATTTGAAATCTTGGATTTTAGATGGAAGCTCGCTGAAGTGATCGACAACCAAACAAAAAATTATTGAAACAATGAGAAAAGCAAAACCACAAAAACGAGTGATCCTTCCGGATCCGGTTTATGGCGAAGTGATGGTGGCGAAATTTGTAAACCATCTAATGCTGGACGGTAAGAAGAATACTGCATATAGCGTGTTCTATACCGCACTGGGTGTAGTTGACCAGAAGATGAAACAAGAAGATAAGACTTCTTTGGATATCTGGAAACAAGCTCTTGATAATATTACTCCTCTGGTAGAGGTTAAGTCAAAACGTATCGGTGGTGCTACCTTCCAGGTTCCTACTGAAATTCGCGCAGACCGCAAAGAGTCTATTGCGATGAAGAATATGATCAATTTTGCACGCAAGCGCGGTGGCCATTCAATGGCTGAGAAGCTTGCTGCTGAGATCATGGATGCGTTTAATAACCAAGGTGGTGCATTTAAGCGTAAAGAAGATATGCACCGTATGGCTGAGGCTAACCGCGCATTCGCACACTTCCGTTTCTAAAAAAGAAATGCTAAAAATCTAATTGATTAGCAAAAAAGATTGAACAAATGGCAAAACATGATTTGAAATTAAACCGTAATATCGGTATTATGGCTCACATCGATGCTGGTAAGACCACTACATCGGAGCGTATCCTGTTCTATACCGGTCTGACTCACAAGATTGGTGAGGTGCACGATGGTGCTGCTACGATGGACTGGATGGCTCAGGAGCAAGAGCGTGGTATTACTATCACTTCTGCTGCTACCACTACTTACTGGAATTATGCGGGCAATAAGTATAAAATCAACCTGATTGACACTCCGGGTCACGTGGACTTTACTGTAGAGGTAGAGCGTTCGCTTCGTATCTTGGATGGTGCTGTGATGGCATTGTGCTCAGTAGGTGGTGTGCAACCACAGTCTGAGACAGTATGGCGTCAGGCAGATAAGTATAATGTGCCTCGTATCTGCTACGTGAATAAGATGGACCGCTCGGGTGCAAACTTCTTCGATGTAGTTCGTCAGATTAAAGAGGTACTTGGTGCTACTCCATGTCCTATCCAAATTCCAATCGGTGCAGAAGAGACTTTCAAGGGCGTGGTTGACCTCGTTAAGATGAAAGCTATCGTATGGCACGATGAGACTATGGGTGCTCAGTATGCAGAGGAGGAGATTCCTGCAAACTTGCAAGCTGAGGCTGAGGAATGGCGCGATAAGATGCTTGAGGCTATCTCTGAGTTTGATGATGCGTTGATGGAGAAATATTTCGATGATCCATCTACTATCACCGAGGATGAGATCCGCGTGGCTATTCGCAAAGGTACACTCTCAATGAAGATGTTCCCGGTGATCTGCGGTTCTTCATTCAAGAATAAAGGTGTACAAACCATGTTGGATGCTGTATGTGCTTACTTGCCATCGCCAGTAGATACAGAGGTTATCGATGGTGTTAATCCTGCTACAGAGGCTCCAGAGACTCGTATTCCAAGTGAGTCAGAGCCATTGTGTGCATTGGCATTTAAGATTGCCACTGACCCATATGTAGGTCGTTTCTGCTATTTCCGTGTTTATTGCGGTCACTTGGATTCAGGTTCATATGTATATAACCCACGTTCTGGAAAGAAAGAGCGTATCAGCCGTATCTTCCAGATGCACTCAAATCACCAAAATCCAGTAGAGACTATTCTCGCGGGTGATATAGGCG